>JBOFSL010000373.1:0-2369 GCA_051651525.1 Culicoidibacterales bacterium
ATTAACGCTAAACATTGGAACATTCCAATAAAGGCTGCTTTTCGATAACTTAATTGTTTGAAATCTTCAATACTTGGTGTTTTATGGCGTCGTTCAAGTGCAATCATAATCACTCCATAAACAACGAGCATCGTTGCAACTGTTACTGGATTAAAGAAATGTAATTCTAACCAATCATCGAAGAGTAACCCTAAAATTGCTGACGGAATAACCGCAACAACGACTTTCGCCCAAAGTCGCCACGTATATTTCTTCTCACGCGTCGTTTTAGTTGGACTCAGCGGATTTAATTTATGGAAAAAGATCACAACAACTGCAAGAATTGCACCAAGTTGAATTACAACATTAAATGTATTCGTAAAATCAGTTCCGTAGCTAAACGTGAAAAACTCACCTGCTAAAATTAAATGTCCCGTACTACTAATTGGTAGCCACTCGGTAATTCCTTCAATGATTCCCATGATAATTGCATAAATAATTTCAGTCATATTCTACTCCTTTTATGAAAAATTCAATTTTTCTTTCCTATTTATTATAACAACTTTTATCTAAAAAGCAATTAGTCACCCTCACGTTTTCACCGCTCATCCACCTGATTTTGTGTTATAATAAGCAAGAATCGATAACAGGAGGTTGCCCAATGTCAAACTTATATACAATTACTGAAACAATTCTTTCAACAAGTAGTTTAGATCTTGATGCTTTTGTTGCTTCAAGTTTGCAAACTTGGACGTACACAACGGAAGAGCATGCTCAATTAGCTTTTTCAAGTGTTGCCAATGAACTAAAAGCTGCTTATCCGAAAGGACAAGATGGTGAATTTACGATTCAACATCAATTTTCACCAACTGAAATTATTATTAAGATTATGGAAGCTGGCACACTAGCGGAAACAATCACATTAGCATTCCACGCCCATAATACAAGTTTACCGACGTGGTGGCAAAACTTGGCTTCAGGGCATCAAGAACAAGTGACAGCACGTTTTCCAGCCCAACCTACACAATTTGTTGTCACAAAATCACTAATTTCTGGCCACAGCGCCAAAGATGATGATGGTTTTGCTTCAACATTACAAACATGGACATATGAAAAACAAACAGATGCCGCGACTGACTTTGAAGTCTTGGTGAGTGAGTTAGAAACGACTTACCCTCTGGGAATGCACGATGATGGCTTCGAAGTAACCTTAGCAACAATGTCTGATGATACGTGTTCGATTGTGATTACTCAAGATGGTGAACCATACGAAACAATTATTGTTGAGCAATTGGCAGTAACGGCGAAATCACTCCCAACTTGGTGGCACGTTCACGAACAAAATGTTATCAAAAAATGGTAAGCATCAAAAAATAGTTATAAAAAAATGCAGCTAGCTTGAGTCTCCCTCAGCTTCGCTGCATTTTTGTTTACTTATTTCGCTAATAATTGTTGAACCCGCTCTGTTGCGTAACGCCAAGCCATTGGTTCATTTTTCATTGCAATTTTTACGATTTTTTCATCATCACGTAATTTTGAACTTGCATATTTGAGTGATTTTCCGTTTTGTTGAATAGCTGTTAACACAAAATCGTAATCCTCACGATATTCATAAAAAGCGTGTTTCAACATTAACCCTTCACTCCGGACAGCAGCCCACCAAAATTCAGGAATGCCCCAATATTTTTTACTTACTTGTGGCACTTCATGTAATAATGCACCATGAATTAGCACTGCGCGTAAGGCAAAATCAGCATCTTCCCACAACTGTTCCGGTACAAACTTAAGATTTTGACGATAATTTTCACCAACTAAGGCAATTTGGGAAACTTCTGGTTTTAATCGCAGCGGTAAGCCTAAATAACGATAGACATGTGTCAATTCATCAACCGTTAAACCATAAAGAATACGTTCATCATGTAACACACTAGGATCAGCATAATCTAATAAATATTCTTCTTTCGCGCCACGATCAACAATACTTAAAATAAAATCGATATCTTGTCGTAAACGATGACTCGCATAGGCAAAGTTTTTCACATTTTGATAAATTGCGGCACTCATCACGACCTCGTCGTCACCCATTGTTTCATCTTGTTTGTAAAGTTCATTAAATTGAACTCCTTGTGACAATTGTTTAATAACATCTTCTTGGATATACTGTGCTTTCTTCATTTGAAAAGCCCTCCTTTATTGTTACCTTCATTGTACCTGATAATTTATACAAATGGAAGTAAAAAGGGAAGCGTTTTCAAAACTCGAATATAATTTCTGAAACACTTGATTCGTTTGGTATTTTTGCGTATAATATAAATGATAAAATTTTTAAAATCTAAAGGAGTAAAATTTATGGACCCCGAATCGACCACCAAATATGAACTTGATTTTAA
>JBOFSL010000374.1:0-1588 GCA_051651525.1 Culicoidibacterales bacterium
TTGAAAATTTAGAAATAGTAAAAAAGTGAACGAAAAGCGAGTGGAGCGGGCTGAAAATAATCGGGGGATAGCATGAATTAGGCCGGATGTGTCGAAATGACAGATTCATGACAATCTGGTATAATCAGCTTGAAAGCGAGGGAATGTTATGAAAATCCAGTATAATCAACTGATTCACCAATTTTGTGCTGAACTTGCTGTTGATCAACTTCCAATTTCACGGGAATTGACAACCCAAGCCGGATTAATTATCGTCATGGACCCAACTGAACCCTATTTTCAAGCTGCACGAATTACGTATGTTGGCTACACTGGCAATTGTTTGAAACGTTGGCGGCAAATTTTTTATGGGAATGGACAAAATACGCTCCGTGCGTACGTGCGCCAACAACTCAGCGATGAGGCAAAAATCGATGCCTATTTACAAGACCATTGTCGAATTGCGATTATCCCATGTGCCAATGAACAATTAGCGAAAATCTATGCGCAACAACTGATTTATTTATTGCAAAGTGATGATAACTTTCAACCAAGTCAAAAGTGGCTCGGTCGTAAAATTATTGTCCCACCATTACAAGAAACGAAGTTGTGGCAAAATTTTGCCCCCCAATCATTGGAGTTTGACGCCTTGAAAATTGAAGCTTTGATTGAAGTGTTAATGAATCAAGAACCAAGTGAGCACGGAATTGTAGACTCAAGTGATGAGTTAGCCAAAAAGGCCGAAAATTTTATTTCTCGGCCAAAATTACGACTCCGTCAAGAATGGGCGCGGAATCCGTATGTAAAAGCAGCGATATTAGCACGCGCGCAAGGTCGTTGTGAATTATGCGAACAACCGGCGCCATTTGTTTTGCCAGATGGTAGTCCCTATTTAGAAGTCCATCACGTGATTCCTTTGGAAAATCAAGGGCCAGATACAATTGCGAATTGTGTTGCCTTGTGTCCAAACTGTCATCGTGAAGTCCATTATGCACCTAATGATTTGCACAAACTATACTTAAAGAATCGCTAAAAAGCTGAGTTTAAGTTGACTTTGTAAACAAATTAACTGATAATGTGAGCACACATAGTTGGTGTGTCGTGTACAAGTCAGGAGTGAAACACACGAAAAAGTGTGTTTTTTTATTTATTTGTAAAACCGAGGGGAGGGACGTGTTAGCAAGAGTTAACACGGTGCGCAATGTTATCAGTTCATAATTTAAATAAAACCTATTATTTTGGCAAGAGCGAGGAGCAAGTGCTCAAAAATGTCTCGATTAATTTTCCAAGTGGCAAAGCAACAGCACTATTAGGTCCATCCGGGAGTGGGAAATCAACGTTACTGAATATTATTGGTGGACTTGATAATCAATATGAAGGTGAAGTTTGCTTGTATGGCCAATGCCTCAATCGTAAAAACATGAAATTTTACGATAGTTATCGGCTCAATCAAATTGGTTTTGTGTTCCAATCTTTTTATTTACTTGAGCAACAAAGTGTCTACGAAAATATTCGACTAGGCCTGTTACCATTGAAATTATCGGCGACTGAAACCGATGAACGGATTCACAACGTGTTATCCCAAGTCGATTTAGTCGAATTTGCCCAA
>JBOFSL010000375.1:0-5953 GCA_051651525.1 Culicoidibacterales bacterium
AACAAGTTATGAAAACTGGACGTCCACTTTTAATTATTGCAGATGATATTGAAGGGCAAGCGTTGGCAACGTTAGTTGTCAATAAATTACGTGGTACATTAAATGTAACAGCTGTTAAAGCACCAGGTTTTGGTGATCGTCGCAAAGCATTATTAGAAGATATTGCAATTGTGACGCAAGGGCAATACATTACTGAAGATTTAGGTTTAGACTTGAAACAAACAACAGTAACGCAACTTGGGCAAGCAGGACGCGTTGTTGTGACGAAAGACCATACCACAATTGTAAATGGAGCTGGTGAAGCCCAAACTATTAATGCACGTGTGCAACAAATTAAATTGCAAATGACAGAAACGACATCTGATTTTGATCGTGATAAGTTACAAGAACGTTTAGCAAAACTAGCTGGCGGAGTTGCCGTTATCAAAGTTGGGGCTGCAACTGAAACTGAGCTGAAGGAACGAAAATTACGTATCGAAGACGCATTGAATTCAACACGAGCAGCTGTCGAACAAGGAATTGTTGCTGGTGGTGGAACAGCATACATGAATATATACCAAGCAGTTGCACAATTAGAAGCTGAAGGCGATGTGAAAACCGGAATTCAAATTATTTTGAAAGCGCTAGAAGCTCCAGTCCGTCAAATTGCTGAAAATGCCGGATTTGAAGGTGCAGTTATTGTTGAACGTTTACGTGCAAGTGAAATTGGTATCGGTTTTGATGCTTTAACTGGTGAGTGGGTTGAGATGATTACCAAAGGAATTGTGGATCCTACGAAAGTAACACGTAGTGCTTTGCAAAATGCAGCGAGCGTAGCAGCGATGTTTTTAACAACAGAAGTTGCGATTGCTGATATTCCCCAACCGGAAACACCAATAAATCAACAAATGCCACCAATGATGTAAAAAAAGTGTGAATCGTTACGATTCACACTTTTTTTTGTTGGATAAATTCAATAATTTGCTGTTGGTACATGCCAAAGCGTTCCCTTGGAACAATATCGCCAGCTTCCCACATATGAACAAGTTGGTCATATGTCACAAAACGAGCGGCCACAACTTCTTCCGCCTGGATTTTAATATCAGCTAATGTCAGATCTTGACGTGTGATATAGGTATCAACGAAACGTTCAGCTGCTTGAACGGAATGAAGTAGCGTTAAATCACGAGCCTGTAGTTGAATTCCTGTTTCTTCCGCAAGTTCGCGTAAGGCACTCGTCATGCTATCTTCACCGAGAATGGCAGCACCCCCAGTACATTCCCAACATAAGCCATGTTTTTTATCAGGGTGACGTTGAGTAATTAAGATGAGGTTTTCGTAAGTAATTGTCCAAACATCGGTAACGAGATGATACGTATTATCGGGCATTGGTAAGCCACGGGTATGTATTTGTGGTAATTGTCGCCGATTTTCATCATATAAATTCCAAAGCTCCATATAGATTGTATCCTCCATTGTGAATCATTTAAATTCAGTATCGCAAAAAGGGAAAATAAAAACAATGAATAAACGGATAAGGAAGTATGAAGTATTACTTATTTTTCGAGATTGAGTTCTGTTAAAAATGTATCGATTAAAAAGAAGTAACGTTCAGGTTCGGTATAAATCGCAGAATCAAGATAATTATTTGAAAAATCAAAAGCACGGATATTTGAATAATAGGGTAAAAAACGATAAGTATCACTTGCTAAAATAACGGGGTGTTGCGTGGAATTGAATAATAACACTGGAATGTCACAAGGTATTAAATTTGATAATTCACGAACATCCAAAGTATGACGAACTTTAAACCAAAAACTTAGTATTTTGGTAATAGACATGCGTAACCAAAAATGAGAGATACTAGTTTGTAAGCGATGCTCGAGCGGATTGAAAAAATCAATTGGGAGATGTTCAAGAATTAAGAAGTCAAACAGAGTACTAACTTTAGTTAATTGGATGAACGTTGTTGCTCCAGCACCGATACCAAATCCGGAAAAATGGCAGAGTTTTGAACTATTTTCAGCTTGATACCATTGCATAAACGCCAGACAATCAGCCCCTTCAAAATCAAGATGACCAAAACCAAAATCTTTTGACTTCGTTTGATTGATTGGTCGATAAACAAAAGTATCAAATCCTAAGTTGTTAAAGTATTGAACGAGTGGAAATAGTTGGCTAGGGTGGTGCAAGTGATCAGGAATTAGTATCATCACATGTGAGTGATTATCAAGAATTTGCTGAGTTGTACATTGAAAAAAACCGACAGCATCTCGATTTTCGTGACAAGTAAGGTAGATTTTTTCGCCAAGACCAGCAAATGATGAGTCAGGCGAAATATATTTTGGATAAATCATGTCAAAATAGCACTGACGTAAAATAATAATGAATAAAATAAGCATAATACTAGTGAAAACAACGAAAAACATCATAAAAACACACCTTTCAGGGATAAATATTGACAAAAGATAAAAAAAAGGTACAATATTTCTTAACTAATGTCAAATTGGAAAAAGGGGTTCAATTATGGAAATAGTAGTGTCAGTAAGTAGTTTGCTTTTTGTAAGTGTACTTTTTAAAATCAGTGCACAGCGTTGGAGACGGAAAAAATTTGTTCAAGGAATGACGAATGTCTTAACAATTGAGCATGCACACTTTTTTAAGCAAAAAGATATTCGAAAATTATATGAACAATTATCACAACAATTTAAAGTCGATAAGCAAAATCAAAAATGCTATCACCAAATCGTTGATGTACTAGCAAAACAATATGAAAGACAACTAGAAAAAGAAGCACTAGAAAATGCTTATGAAGAACTTGCACATTTATATCATTTGTTACAATTAGGTATTGATGATCAACATGAACAACGCATATTTGCGACGCTATTCATGAAAACTAGGAATTGTATGTAAAAGGGGAGAATTTAAATGATAACTATTAATGATGTAGCAAAGCATGCAAAAGTTTCAAAAATGACTGTTTCTCGCGTGATTAATCATCCAGAACAAGTTACTGAAGATTTAAGAGAACGTGTTATTTTTTCAATGGCTGAATTAAATTATCGGCCCAACTATGCAGCTCGTGCAATAGCTTCGAGTAAAACGGGAATTATCCAATTCATCGTTAAAGAAAAGATTGACACAACCGATCCGTATTTTATTCATTTACTGGCTGGAATTAGTGAAGGTTTGAGTGAAAAATATTACTCACTACTCATGCTAACGCAAGATAGTAATTATCGTGGGCGATGTGATGGCATTATTTATACAGGAATGAATTCGGAAGATTTACAAGCACTTGATTTGGATACACCATGTATTATTTTTGGTGAAAATCAAGAAGGCTATGATTTTATTGATGTTGATAATGAAGCGGGAACAAAATTATCAACGATGTATTTCATCGAACAAGGCTATCAAAATATTGCAATGTTCACAATGGATTGGAATGTTCGATTTGCACAACAACGAAAAAATGGTTATATTCAAGCAATGGCGGATCATAATTTGAAAACTAAAATTTTTGATATTCAAAATGATACAGAAATTGCTAAAAAAGAAGCGTTTGCAGTGCTTCAAAATCATACATTCGAAGCCGTTATTTGCGGGAGTGATGCGATTGCAGTTGGTGTAACACGAGCGGCACGAAAATTAGGAATTAAAATTCCTGAAGAATTAGCTGTTATCGGTTTTGACGGTGTGTTCTTAGATCAAATTGCGAATCCAAAAATCACAACAGTAAAACAACCAATTCACGAAATGGGGCGATCACTTGCAAGTGAGTTGATTGAAACAATCGAAAGCAAACGGACAACAGTTGTACATCGATATTTCCAACCGCAGTTAATCGTGCGGGAAACAACGAAAAAAAGTTAGTAAACTTAACAAAAGGTATTTTCAACATAAAAAAAACTCAATTAAAAGAAAACGCTTGCACTAACATTTCTAACGTGATATATTGATAGCGGTATCATAAGAGCCCAAGCTTATTATACTAAAAAAATAAAAGCTCCTTTTCTTTTATTTTTCATCTTCCTCAGCTTAGACCCAAACGGGTCTATTTTTTTATGGAAAAAAGATTGTATTTTTTTAAGTAATAGCATAAAATAAAAGGACAGTTTAATAAAATAAGGCAGTGAAGAGAAGAGTAATAACTCAAATAATTTAGCCAAGCGAACTAGGGGTGGTGTAAGCCTAGTCTAAATAGAGTCATGAAAAACAACTTGGAGCCACACGTGTGAACACATAGTAGTACGTGTCGAGTCATTCCCGTTATCGGATGTTGAGTTGGTTTTTACAAGTGTAAAAACAAATAGGGTGGCACCGCGATTACGAATCGTCCCTAACTCAAGGGCTTTTTTTTTGGTTTTTTATGAATGCTAAAAGATAAACTGGAAATTACATGAACACATAGGAGGTACATAAAATGGAAATAACTGCAATTCGCAAACTTTATCGACAAACAGAACAATTTATTGGTCAAACAGTTCAAGTATCAGGATGGATTCGCACAAATCGTGATCAAAAAGAATTTGGATTTATCATGTTAAATGATGGAACATTTTTCCAAGGTGTCCAAGTTGTCTACACGAATGAGTTAGCTAACTTTGAAGAAGTTACTAAATTTGGTGTTTCAACAGCGATTACTGTAGTTGCAGAAGTAGTAGCAACGCCAAATGCGAAACAAGAATTTGAATTAAAAGCACAAGTAGTTACTTTAGAAGGTGCTTGTCCAAGTGAATATCCATTACAACCAAAGCGTCACTCAATGGAATATTTACGAACAATTGCACACTTACGACCAAGAACAAATTTATTTAGTGCTGTATTCCGTGTGCGTTCATTAACAGCTTATGCAATTCATAAGTTTTTCCAAGATCGCCATTTTGTTTATACACACACACCAATTGTTACTGGAAGTGATGCTGAAGGTGCAGGAGAAATGTTTGCGGTCACAACAATAGACCCAACCAACCTACCAATGATTGATGGAGGAATTGACTACAAGGAAGATTTTTTCGGACGGCAAACAAATTTAACAGTTTCAGGACAACTTGAAGCGGAGGCTTTCGCATTAGCATTCCGCGATGTGTATACGTTTGGACCAACATTCCGTGCAGAAAATTCAAATACAACACGCCACGCAGCTGAATTTTGGATGATTGAGCCGGAAATCGCATTTGCCGATTTAAATGATGATATGGATTTAGCTGAAGCAATGGTAAAGTATGTAATTACTTACATACTAGAACACGCATCAGAAGAAATTGATTTCTTTAACCAATTCGTCGAAAAAGGATTACGTGCACGTTTAGAAAAATTAGTCAATGCTAATTTCTATCGTATTACCTATACTGAAGCTATCGAAGTTTTACAAAAGTCTAAAAAGAAATTTGAAAATCAAGTTTCATGGGGAATTGATCTATCAACAGAACACGAACGTTATCTAACAGATGAAGTGTATAAAGCTCCTGTCTTTGTCACAGATTATCCAAAAGAAATCAAATCATTCTACATGCGCCTAAACGACGATCAAAAAACGGTAGCTGCTATGGATATGTTAGTTCCAGGAATTGGAGAACTTATCGGTGGAAGCCAACGTGAAGAACGTTTAGAAATTTTGGAAGCACGAATGGATGAAATTGGTGTGCCAAAGGAAGAACTTTGGTGGTATCTTGATTTACGCCGCTACGGTGGAGTAAATCATGCAGGCTTTGGTCTTGGTTTCGAACGTATGGTTATGTATTTAACAGGTATTGAAAACATACGTGACGTTATTCCGTTCCCAAGAACACCGAAGAACGCAGAATTCTAAGTCGAACGCTCAAAATGATAATTAAGAAAAAGTGAGTAAAACATCGTTCCAGCGGTGATTTACTCACTTTTTCCACAATAATAAAGACACACACGAAAGCGTTGTAAAAAGGAAAAGAAAGAAAAAGCAAAAAAGCAAAAAAAGATTGTAAAAAGT
>JBOFSL010000376.1:0-2187 GCA_051651525.1 Culicoidibacterales bacterium
TCATATAACACTGTTTGTTCTAGCTCTTGTGCCGAAACGAGCGTTGGAAAACAAAGTATGAACCCTAAAATCGCAATTTTAATACTCTGCTTGGATATCAATCTCAGTTTGGCGTTGTAATTGTAATGACAACACGTCCCAATTTTGGAAATCATTAAACTTTTCATCTTCATACATAATCACTCCGCTTCTAATTGTGGGAACAAATAATTTGTGATTGCGATCAAGCAATTCAATTTCCATGATTTGCGATTTAATTCGTTCATCAATTATTGAAAAATTCGCTTTGTCCGTAAACGGTAGTAATAGCACAAAGACCCCTTCACTAATACTAAATTTATAATCTTCTAAGCGAATTGCCGATTGTAAAACTATTGAAATTCGACTTAATAAATCAGCATATTCTTGTTTACCCAGTATCCCTTTTGTCGTTTGAATAAAATCAAGTCGTACTTGAACTACACTAAATGAATATTGATCATAGCGATGTGCTAAGTAGGCTTGCTTCATCAGTAAATCTATTAATACTTGCTCAGTTTCAAGTTTTGTGATTGGGTCAATAACTTGGTATGTATATTTTTCTTCACTTAAAGTTTCTAGTTCTTCTTGATCATTTTGGTATGAACTATGCGCAAAAGCCGCGACCATCGTTGCAAACATTGCCATTCCAGCAGTAACGAACATGAACGTTGAAACGATAAAAGGCTGTAGCACTGCAAGAATTGAGAGTGTAATCACGATTCCTACCGAATACATCATACTTGGAATAAGTCCAAAGAAGAATCCAATGAAGCTTCCTACTGGAATTAATAACCCCAAAAAGAACATTGTCATCGTAAACTCTTGGAATTGGTAAATAAAGACATACATGATCACTTGAAAAATAAGTAGTATCGTCAAAAATAAAGCAATACTTGGTTGAAAATCAGAGGTTTTTTTAAATTTCTTCATATTTTATCGTTTCTCCTTAGGGTAAATTGTTGCAATTAAGGTTTGGAGTTGATCATACGCAATCACTGTTTGCGTCGTTTCTTCACCTAATGCACCAGAGAGTGGTGAATCTGGTGTTTGAATTTGGTATTGCCAAATTTTTGCCATTGCTTGTTCATATAACCACTCATCATTGATACTTTGAGCAATTTGAGCAACAATTGCATAGACAGCACTCGATTGCTCGGTAGTTGCTGGTTCACCGGTTGGGCTATACGCGCTAAAAATTCCGCTTTCAATATTTGCATGGAGCCATTCAAGCGTTGTTTTTTCTACTTCATCAATCTCAGCTAAGTGTTTAACGACTAACATTGATTCAATCATATTAATTTCTGATTTTTCTTCAATCAGATAACCCTTGATATAAAAACGTTGATAATAGAATGGGAAGTCTTCGCTAATGTAGCAATCATTAATCAATGCTTTTCCTTGACGAATAATTTCATCCATTTCTATTTCTTCAGCAAGTCCCATTTCAGTTTTAATCGCCTCTAGCGCGGTAAAATCAAGATAGCTAATTAAAAGCGTATTCGTTTTTTCACCATACTCACTCGTATAACCATCAACTAAAAACTTATTTTCCGTCGCAAATTCAAAGAATGTTTGTGCGTATGCTTGCACAATTAGGATTAATTGGCTTTCAAGTTCCGGCCATTTTTCACTTGCAAGATAGACTTGTTCAATAATTTGCAAATCATCAATCGTGGCTGTAAATGTTGGTTTTTGACTCCGATCACCTGAAATTCGCCAAGCAAAATTACCATCAGGTAATTGCAACTGTTCGGTGATAAACGTGAGCGTTGTTAAAAATAGTTCCTGGTTGTCTGCTTTAATCGCATATTCAAGCAATAATCCTTGCGATTCTGATAAGGTCGCATGGCCAACTGTGAGCTCAGCTTGTTCATCATATGGTTGATCGACATACGTTGTCTTTACTCCACCATCTATGGCAATCATTTCAGCATTTAAAAAACGAACTAAGTTTGAAACGGCATTTTCATTGGTTTCTGGTGTAAATTCCGGGCGATTTTGCCAAAATACAATTGTAAATCCAACAGCAGTGACGAAGACAATTATAACGAGTAGTTTTTTCATCATAGTTCTACCGAGTCCAAACAAATTGTTACTGGTCCATCATTGACGAGACTAACTTGCATATCCGCACCGAAAACACCAGCCTCAACGTGTATCCCGGCA
>JBOFSL010000377.1:0-5334 GCA_051651525.1 Culicoidibacterales bacterium
TTCAACTAACGCCAAATTCCCTAATTGCGCTAATTGAGGGAGATAGCTTGTCAAAGTTTCATTCTTTTTTTGCGCTTCTAATCCAGCTTCAACTTCAACATACAAATTTTTATCTCTAATTCCTGACTGCATGACAGCGCGGATACCAGGTCGAATAACTTCTTGGTCTGCTTGTGTTTCTCCATACTCTTTTACTAATAAATTTCGGTGTAAGCAACTTTGTGTGCCATCCGGTACACACGCAGCTACTTCAACTTCACCAGCAGTTAACGCAACAGCATGTGCATTTTGTTGGTTCCCAGTTAATTCAATAATTCCTGTTTGATTTGTTGTCCATTCAAAATTCGTGAAAGCTTCATCAGTTGGCAAATATGCCATAAATTCAAACTCACTTCCAATATAAACTTCAGTATTGTAATCTAGCCATTTAATTGTGACATCATGAATACGTTGTTCGCTTGCATGTACTGCTAAAGTTAGATACTCTTGCCAAATTCCAATATTATGGCCTTGATAAAGAGACGTCGCAACTATCCCAGCTACACTAAATTGAATTACTTTCTTGAATTCCAAACTGGTCACTTCCTTTTCAAACAAAATTAATCTTCCCTATTAGATTATCATGGTTTTAGCATTCAAACAACTAATTCAGTTAATTTTAAATCTTTCAAATAACTTTTAGTATGTTTCAACATAAAAAACGACTATTCTTGCAAAATGAGTCGTTTTCTAGTTTGTTTTTTACCAATGGAATTCTTCTTCTTCCGGTGGCGGTGGTGGTAATGGGACATCACTATAATCTGGTGCTTGTTGTGACCACTGAGATTCAAAATCAAATAACTCTGCTTGTTGGTATGAATTGTTTGATTGTTCGAATGGTGCAACTTGCTTCAATGGTTGCGGTGCTGGTGGTGTCCAAGTTGGTTGTTGAATCGGTACTTGTGGTATTACAGGCTGAGCTACCCGTGTCTTTGGTTGTGGTGTTGGCGATTTCGCAGCAACTGGTTGATCAAATTGAACCGTAATCCAATTGTTAGTAGGATTCCAAATTGCATGAGCTTCGTATGCCTTCCCTGCTTTACTTTTCAATTTCACTTTTGGGCTTTTCCCTTGGAGTAATTGTTTCGCTTCAGTTTTCGTTATCGCTTTTTTTCCAAGTTTTTCTAGCCCGTTTTTCCAAACAGTAACCTTACATCCGGTTTTATAGCCACTACATGAGTACGCTTTTTCATTTTCATAAACTGGTTGCCCACATTTTGGACATTGGCAGATGGCTTGACGATCACTACTTGCTAAAGTTTTCGTTGTCGCTTCTCCTGTTTCCGCTTTTTTACGACCACCCATTTGGCGTTGGTAAGCAGCAGCAAGTGGTTGAATTTGGGCAAGTTCAGCTATAAACTCTTGAATCCCCGTATACAATTGTTCGTAAAAAGCTTCCGCTGGTAAAGTTTGAGCTTCAACTTCCGCTAATAAGGTTTCCCAAACCGCCGTCATTTTCGGTGAACAGAGCGCGAAATTATCTGGCAACGCTTGGATTAACTCGATTCCTTTCGGCGTTGGTTGCAATTGCTTACCTTGACGCATTACTAACTCGCGTTGAATTAAGGCTTCAATAATCGCCGCACGCGTTGCTGGTGTCCCGATTCCTTGAGCATCCGTTGTTTTCAACATTTTCGCTAACGTTGGATCATCACTAATAAATTTCGCGGCATTTTTCATATCCCCAAGTAAGCTACTATCATTATATGGTTTTTTCGGTTGCGTCACAATTTCTTTCCGTTCAAGTGGTAACACTTGCTCCGGCGTGTAAACCGCGAGTTGATTGTCTTCAATTGTTTTCCCATATAATTTTAACCAGCCAAGTTCAGTAATTGTCACTTGTGTAGCGCAAAAATTTTCGGTTCCTTTTTGGAACTGTGCCGTTACTTTGGCTTTTTTCGCATTAGGATAAAAGGCCGCAAAGAAACGTGTCCGAATTATTTCAAATACAGCTTGCTCACTTCCACTTAAATTACCTGCCACTTTCCCCGTCGGGATTAAGGCATCATGATCCGTGACTTTTTTCGGATTAATAAAGGCCGGGCGCATTTGATAGCCATTGGCAATGATTTCATCACCGCCAAGTGCGGCAACGCGTTCAAGTAACCCTTCGCCACTCGCTAAATATTGAGAGCTCGTTCGCGGATACGTTGTTAATTTTTTTTCATACAACTTTTGGGCAATTGCTAACGTATCACTTGCCGTTAAATTTAATTGCTTATTACACACTTTTTGTAATTCAGTTAAATCAAATAATTTTGGTGGTGTTTCTTGAATAACTTGTTGTGTTTGTTGCCAATTCGTCAGTGGCAATGATTGTAATTGCGTTAACAACTCGTCTGCTTCTGCTTGGGTCAGTTCAACACTTTGATTTTCACGTTGCAATTCAAAGCTCACTTTTTCAATCGTTGTCGGTGAAATTAATGTATAGTACGTCCGCGATGTAAACTGGTTAATTTCTAAATAGCGTTGGACAAGCATTTTCAACGTTGGTGTTTGTACCCGACCAAGCGAAATTCGTGCTTGCAACGTCCGTGCTGCGAAAATAGTCGCATTCATCCCAACGAGCCAATCAGCTTCAGCACGTAACTTCCCAGCTAATGCTAAACCATCATAGTCACTACCTGGTCGAGCTTGACGGTCTGCCAGTTGAATCCCATTATCAGTCATATCTGTTAACCATAAACGTGTAAATGGCTTATGACAATTCGCCAGTTGGTAAACAGTTCGGAAAATATGTTCTCCTTCACGTCCGGCATCGGTTGCGACAACGAGTTGTGTCGCTTGCGTAAATAAGCTTTTAATAATTTTAAACTGCGCCGCAACACCTTTTTGCTTTGCTAGCTCAATTGGCACATTGTTCAATAAAAACGGAAATTTAGTTAAATCACCTTTCCAACTAAAATCCGGGTTAACTTGTTCGGGTGCAACTAATGTTGTTAAATGGCCATAGGCATATGTATAGAGTTTGCCATCATTCCCATCATAGTACCCCTCTTTTTTCGTTGCCTTTTGGCTTAAGGCTGCAGCTAACGCCTGTGCTTGACTTGGTTTTTCACAAAAATAAACAATCTTCATCCCCATACTCCTTTGTTATATTAGCCCAAAGGCTCTTCTATCTTATTATAGCATTTATTGGTCTAATTGACAAAAAAAGTACACGTGCACGTATACTTTCCTTAATCTTCTGTTTGTGAAAGATGTTGACTTGCTTGTAACCATAACGTTAACCCAGCAAATGTATTGATACCCATTACGACTGCTAACAAACTTAACATCGCTATTGCTGACGTAATTGGGATAAAGAGTAACATCGCTAAAAAAACAATCGAACCAATCCGCACGATGACAATCCGCTGCATAGTGGAATGGACTTTTTGTGTTTTTCTAGAGTTATCCGTATGCGCCAACTGCGCATAGAAATGTTCATGATCAAGTGTATAATGTAAGACTGTGATTGTGACAAAGAACAACAGTAGTCCGATGATGAGCCATTGTTGGATGTCAAAATCTAACATGAGTCCTTCAGTCACAAACTCAAAATTCGCACTGAGGAGGACAGTCGCTAATGCAAACACAAAATGAAAAGTGGTCCAAATAATCCGCGAACGACCGGTCTCACGAAAAGATGTTGAAAGCACTTGATCATAATACACCCACCAATAACCAAAAATCACCAGCAATCCTAGAACCATCTCAACTATTGAAAAGAGCGATAACGTTTGCTGCCGGAAACCGCTTAGCTCCATAATGATCATTTCACCTAGTAAGAGCATCGTAAATAATCCAAAACGTTCCGTCAAATGACCACGATGCAATGAACTGACATCTTTTTGTGAATGTGCCAAGATGATTGGTATCGCGATAAATTCAACAATAACTGTCAACATCCATAAAAACACCACAGATTGCATCGGCAGTTTCCAACCAAGAAGCAACACAGCAACACCAATCGCACAAACAATTGAAAATCCATACACAAGCTGAATTGCTTTAACCGCTTGACGAATTGGTGTTAACAATGTCGGCTGATCAACTGACCGCCAAGTAAACAGCAAAATCGTCCGGGCTAAAATAAAACTAAGCAGATAGATAATTCCTTGTTGATCAATTACGCCTTCCAAATCTGTGGTAATTCCAAATGTCAGCAAGCCAAGCGGGATAATATTCGCAAAAATAATAAATCGATGGCGCACACTGTTCGTTTCAAACCAGTTACTAAAAAAAGTCATACTCATCCACAACAGCCAAACACTTAAAAATCCTGCTAAATACGATAAGAACTGCACAATATTTCCCATATGATGATCAAAAAAAGCCTGATGATTCAAGACACTAATCGCGGCGACGAACATCAAGTCAAAAAATAATTCAATCCACGAAGCTTGCCGATGTCCGAACACCGGCTGTAAACTTGGTTTTTTCCACCATGTCTTTTGACATGATTGGTACAACTTCAAAATCTCCATATCTCTACCTCTTTTCGCTGATTCGTTACTCATTTTCACTATAAAGAAATTAAGCTGAATTTTCGAGATGAAAAGTGTATAAAATTCAGTGAAAAAACAGATTTTTCCTATCAAATTTAACTTTGATTTTGAAAATACCATGCTATACTTAACACTAAAATTAGTTTTTCAGATAGGGGGGCATTTGTATGTCTGATACACGTATCTATCAACTCGCAATCGGGGTACTCAGCTTATTTTCACTTAGTTATCTTGGCATCAGTTTAGGAGATTTTATCCAACTTTACCCACAATTTACTAATTTAGCCTTATTTGAGTTTCCTCTCAATGTCAGCTTGTCACTAATCCAAATCATCCTTACTAGCACCCTTGCCACAGTCACGCTCATTTTGAGTAGTTTTGCCTTCCATCCACATCAATTGGCCGCGTATTTTAGTGTGATTAGCTTTGGCCTCATGTATGTATCACGAGAAATTTTCATGCTGATTCAGATGAATCTCGGTATTTTGGATGAACCATTTTATAATTTTAGTTTTATCTACCTTGGTGTCGTTATGCTTATTGAAATGGCGCTTGTTTGGATTATCCCAAGATTTTGTCCTTCATCTCGCCGCTAACGCTTTCACTGGGTTTGTACACTAAATTTGATTTACTTTATTTATTTTTTACATTCTGAAGGGGAGTGAGCATATGTATAAAATTCTTTACCGTTCAATGTTTATCATATTAACAACTGTCGCTCTATTCTATCTTGGATTTGGCTTTATGCAGTATATCGATGCTCAAACTGTGTTGCTGTCTGCTGATCCACCATCTGTGCAAATTG
>JBOFSL010000378.1:0-2032 GCA_051651525.1 Culicoidibacterales bacterium
CGAAACAATTGCACTTGCCATTAAACCAGCGATTGTTTTTGAAATTTCAAGATTATTTTCACGGTACAGTTTATATAGAATTGTTGCTGTACACCCTACTGGTTCAGCACGGTATAATAATGGCTCACTTGTTTGGAAATTTGCCATTCGGTGGTGATCGACAACTGCTAAAATCCGCACGTTTTCAATACCATCAGCACTTTGATCAAATTCATTGTGATCAACTAACATAACTGTTTCTACACCGTCTAAGTTAGCAATTAACCGTGGTGTTTCAACTTGGAAATGATCTAAGATGAATTGTGTTTCTTTCCCAAACTCACCTAAACGAACTGCCTCAACGTCGAGTCCTAATTGTGTTTGTAAATCAGCCATCACGATGCTTGATGTAATTGAATCTGTATCTGGATTTTTGTGTCCGAAAATTAATGTTTTGTTCATTGTATTACTCCCTTAAATGCAATTATTTTCCATGTCTTATTTTACGCTATTTAGCCAAAGAATTCAGCTATTTCGCCTGATTTTCAGTATTTTTTACAAAATAAAGCTCCGCTTGCTCTTCCATGACGATAATTTTTTGTAAAACTTGCTCATGTAGGCGTTGAAAATCCTGTTGATGTGTTTCTTGTTGGCTGTGCAGTGTTGCTTTTAATGCTGTCACTTCGGCTTCTAATTTAGTAATTTCACTGCGCAATGCTTCGGCTTTTGCTTGCTCATCTTTTACGTGCTGTTGCTGTTGCTCTTGCTCTTGTTCATACATCGCTAGTAACTCTTGTCGGAATTTTGTATTTTTACCGCCAATTAACATTGGCCATGATTGCTGCAATTTCCCGTTCAGTGTTTCACTCATGGTTTGTCTCACTCTCCATTTCTAGCTCGCGAATGCGATTTTCAATTTTATTTAACACTTTTTCTTTGTCAAACCACCAATCACGACTCCAAACACGCATCATATTCCAACCAAACTGACTAAAAATCTGTTGTTTAATGACATCGCGATGCTTTGCTGTTTTCGGACTATTTTTTGGTGAATCACATTCAATGCCTAAAATATATTGACCACAGACTTTATCATAAATCGCTAAGTCAAATTGATACATTTTTGTGCCGAGATTTTGTTTCACTTTATAGCCACGTAACTCAAGGTTTAACTTCAGCTGTTTTGCAAATTCAGAAATACCATTTTCCCGTTCAATTTGACGTTTCGCTGGTAATTGACGTAAAATTTGTTCTTTTTCCAATAAATTCCCAGTCGAAACAGCACGAACATATGTTAAGTAGGCTTTCAATAATTTCGCACCTGCATATTTTGTTTGTTCGACTTCGAGTTGCTCTGGTTCAATTGAAGTGACTAAGAGAATTTGCTTGCGGGCTCGACTAATCGCGACATTCAAACGGTTTTCTCCACCTTCTTGCGACAAGGTCCCGAAATTCATATTCATTTTTCCTTGTTCATTAGGCGCATATGCGGTTGAGAAGAGGATAATGTCACGTTCATCACCTTGAACATTTTCAATATTTTTGACAAAGAAGCTGACATCTTCACCATCAACAAAACGTTCTTGTTCGATAAAATAGCGTTCAGCAAACTTTTCGTCTTCTTGGGCATATTGCTCAAGTAAATCTAAAATTAAATCTTTTTGTTTTGAGTTGAAGGTAATCACACCAACGGTTTCCGTTTTTGCTTTCGTTTGCAAAAGCTCAGCAACGAGGGCGACAATTTGATAGGCCTCAGCAATATTTCTTTGCTCTCGCCAGATTCCATCAACTTTATAACGGCGAATCGGTGCTTGCTGCTCTTTGCCTCGTTCAATCATATCAGTCGTTATCATCAGTTCGTTTCCATAAAAGGCAGCATTTGAAAAGGCAATTAATTCACTCGCTTGTGACCGATAATGGTAATTCAATTTTATCCCTGGATAGCGAAGTTTTGCTAAATCAAGAATACTCTCAACTTTATAGCTGACATCGGTTTCCTCTTCTAAGAAATCATCATCAAATTTCAAAGTGAACATTTGCGGGGGTTTCAATT
>JBOFSL010000379.1:0-1089 GCA_051651525.1 Culicoidibacterales bacterium
CCTTGGAAATTATCATTTCCATCCCATTCCGTGACGTTTTCAACTCCAGGTAATGAATCAATCGTAAAGACTGGTTCAAGGATTCCTGCTTTTTTCTGTTCATCATAATCTTTCAAGAGTTTAAATGCATGTTTCCCTAGCAGTAGAATTGCCACTAAGTTCAACAATGCCATCATCCCCATGAATAAATCGGCCATGTTCCACACAACGGCAAGCTCAACTACTGAACCAAAGACAACCATTGCAATAACTAAAATTCGGTACAAATTTACATAAATCCGTTTTTTACTTAAGAATTCAATATTTGACTCACCATAGTAGTAGTTCCCTAAAATTGAACTTAAAGCAAAGAATGTAATACAGACTGTTAAGAAAATTCCAGCCCATGTTCCAAGTTCACCGACTAAGATATTATTTACAATCGCAATACCTTCAGCACCACCAGCATCAATTACACCAGCTGTTGGTAGCAACACCATGAATGCTGTTGCACTACAAATTAGTAATGTATCTGTGAATACACCTAATGCTTGCATCAATCCTTGTTTTACCGGGTGTGAAACCTCAGCCGTTGCAGCAACATTTGGTGCACTTCCCATTCCAGCTTCATTCGAGAATAACCCCCGTTTCACACCAAGCAGGATAACTCCCCCTAGTGTTCCACCCATAATTTGTTCAAAACCAAATGCATTTTGGAAAATAATTCCTAATACTGTTGGAATTGCATCAATATTTGTAACTACTACAAAACCGGCAACTAATAAGTAGGCAACCGCCATAACTGGTACCATGATTTCAGAGACTTTCGCAATTCGAGTGACACCACCGAAAATGACAATCCCTGTAATCGCAGCAATCACCAATCCAACAACACCACGATCTAAACCAAACGTCGCATTCATTGACATTGTAATTGTATTTGCTTGAACAGCATTGAAGACTAAACCAAAGCTGATGGTAATTAAGACTGAAAAGGCAATTCCCATCCAACGGTTTTTCAAACCTTTTTCCATGTAATAAGCTGGTCCACCGATAAACTTACCGTCATCACCTTTTTGTTTATATAATTGTGCCAATGTTGATTCAACA
>JBOFSL010000380.1:0-1517 GCA_051651525.1 Culicoidibacterales bacterium
CAGTTGATATCTTGTTGTGAGTGTCGTATAATTTTCTTGTAGCTTTTTTGTCATAACCAAAGTATACAGAAAAAGCGGTCGCAAGACCGCTTTTTTGTGTTTTATAATCTTTTAGTGGCTGATTCGTTTTGATACAGCCCCTTTTTTGCTGATTAGTAATTCCCTTGTGAATACGTCCGTTCGTAACTATGTGTATAGACTTCGAAAACAATTCCGAATGGATCTTCCACATAACACATTTTGTACGGTTGTTCATTTGGATAGTATTCACGAATTGGCATCCGTTGTTTCCCACCAGCAGAAACAATTTTCTCAACCATACCCTCAATATCTGGATCTTGCACCGAGAAGTGGAAGACACCAATTTGACGGAAATCAAGGTTGTTTTCTGGTTTCACATAATCTTTGAACGCAAATAATTCAATCCCAATTCCATCTGATGTCACTAAATGTGCGATATCAAAACCACCATACCCGACTCCAAACACATCTTCGCACATAATGCCGATTGCTGTTTCAGTTTCTTCTTCAACAGTTGTTGGTCCCATTACGACATACCAACCCATAATTTCTGTGTAAAATTTTACCGCTTCATGAATATTCGGAACTGATAGCCCAATATGTGAAAATGCGCGTGGATATACATGTGTGTTTGCCATTTTTATTTCCTCCTTGATCACGATTTCCGTGATTATTTTGCTTATCTTTGTTGATAAACTGAGTATATCTCCTGACAGCAAAACAAACAAGTACGTACTTTTTTGTTTTATAGTACCCAAAAAGATACCAAAAAAGCTTTACTCGAATGAGTAAAGCTTTTTCAATGTTTGTGTTGATTTTATTGACGAGCAGCTTGAAAAATTTTATTTTGACAATAAAACCACGGTGCTACACCTGTCAATACGCAGAGATAAAAACTCCAGATTGGACTTAAAGCTAAAATAAGTAAACTCGCACTACCCCCAAGCAGCCAAATCCAACCTGTAACCTGATTCGCTTTTTCTAAGTTTTCCACCGATTGTTGTGCCCACGTAAACTTTAAATGCCATTTTGTTTCCAAAGTTGTCACTGGCAATAAATTTCCAAATGTAATCAAAATTGGATTCATGATTAATAGCAAGACTGTCATGAGTGTAAACCCCATTTTCAATTGACCGTACACCCCAATCGTCATACTTACAAAGGCAATCACCGAAACGAGCACGAGTGGTAATAACGGTTTTTTCATGATTGATTCCTCCTTTTTTATTCATTACTTTAATCTATCATGTTTTCGTTGAAAAACCTAGCCTATTCACTACTCAAGGTAACAGTGACAATTTCTGGTCGATTTTGTACTCGAATCGGAAATGCACTATTCCCAAGGCCGCGACTAATGACCATTGTCGTCTCAGCTTGAGTATGCACCCCACTCGTGAGTTGTGGCCACAGTCCTTGCCCCGGTGCAAATACACCTTCGGTAAATGGCAATCGCACTTGTCCACCATGGGCATGCCCAACCAATACAAGTGGTACTT
>JBOFSL010000381.1:0-1344 GCA_051651525.1 Culicoidibacterales bacterium
AAATAAGTGAAAAAAGCCTTCGTTACTGAAGGCTTTTTTGAGTATCCAAACAATAATTAATTAAAAACAGGTGATTGCATAGGCTCAAGCCTATTTTTTCAGTATAATAAACAAAGGAGGTGACCAAAATGAATCTTGAAGGACAATATTATACAATTGAACTTGCATATAGTTTGTTTTTACTTGGAAGTTGTTTTGTTTTAGCGATGAGCTTATTACGAAAGCAATCGAAAAAACAAGTTATTCAAGGTTTGTTTTTGGCTTACTGTATTCAAATTGTGTATTTTACTATGTTTAATAATGCAATTTATGTTGCACTAGACCAACAAGCACAAACAAGTATCACGGCAGTTTTTGGAACGCATCCCTTTTTATTTAAAAATTTAGTCCCATTTTCGTCAATTGCTGATCAATTTTTTTGGCATTATTGGGATATTTCGACAATATTAAATATTTTAATGACAGTTCCATTAGGGATGCTAATTGTCACGAATTGGCGGTTAAACAACCAAAAATTTCAGTGGCGACGATTAATGATACTTGGTTTTTTATTTTCAGTGACAATTGAAAGTAGTCAATTACTGATGAATATCTCTCTCGGGTATCGATATCGTATCGTCACAAGCGATGATGTCTTAATGAATATTATTGGCGTATGTTTAGGCGCGGCAATGGCAGGTGTAATTTACTGGCTTTGGCAAAAATCAACAAATTACAAACGGAGGAAACAATGATTATTTTACAAGCAAATGGACTAGCGAAAAGTTTCGTAGGAGAAACATTATTAGAAAATATCAATTTTGAAGTTCAAACAGGGGAACGGATTGCGTTAGTTGGCCGAAATGGCGCTGGGAAATCAACGTTACTTAAAATGATTTTGGGCAAAATTACGAGTGATACAGGCTCAGTAATGATTCCAAAACAGATTAAAATTGGTTACTTAGATCAACACACTGGTTTAGATAGCAACCAAACAATTTGGGATGAGCTCATGTTAGTATTTACCGATTTGAAAAAAATGGAGCAAGAATTAACGAATTTAAGTGTGAAAATGGGTGAAACAACAGGTGCTCAATTAGAAAAAATTATGCACCAATATGATCGCTTACAACAAGAATTTGCAAATTCTGGTGGGTATCAATATGAAAAAGAAGCACGAACAGTATTGCACGGTTTTGGCTTTGATGAAAGTTGGCATCATACAGCAATTACGAGTTTGAGTGGGGGGCAAAAAACACGTGTGGCATTTGTTCGATTGTTATTAACGAAGCCAGATTTATTAATTTTGGATGAACCAACCAATCATTTGGATATTGAAACAGTTACGTGGTTAGAAACGTACTT
>JBOFSL010000382.1:0-1338 GCA_051651525.1 Culicoidibacterales bacterium
AATCCTTATCAGACTACATTCAATATTTTAACACAAAACGTATTCAAAGCAAATTAGGAACAAGTCCTGTGAAATTTGCTTTACGTAACGCTCATTAATTTTCTTTTTTTTCAAACTCTACTTGACAGGGAGTAGCTCAGTTTAATCGATAAACTCCTTTTGTATTATTTCACTTTTTTTCCTTGCCAACTATTACGGAGGACAAGTTCTTTATCGATTTCATTCATAACGATAAATTTTTTCAAACTCCAAAGTGGCGCAATTAATTCTGATTCACCACCATCACCAGTCACGCGGTGCATAATGACTGAAGCAGGAAAAATTTCGAGTTGATCACAGACAACTTGGACATACGCTTCACGCGTCATTGGTTCCATCATATTTTTCTCAAGCATTTTCGCCATAGAGGTATTTTTTAGAACATGAAGTAAATGAATTTTCACTCCTTGAATATCCATATCAGCTAAAAATTGGGCTGTTTCCATCATCATCGTTGATGTTTCTCTCGGAAGACCATTAATGATGTGGACACAGACATTAATATTATGGGCGCGGAGTTTTTCAACGGCATCAATAAACGTGACTAAATCATGACCACGATTAATCAATTTTGCAGTTGACTCATGCATTGATTGTAAGCCGAGTTCAATCCATAAATTTGTCCGTGTATTCAATTCAGCAAGATATTCAATAACATCATCTTCAAGGCAATCAGGGCGAGTTGCGATTGATAGACCAACAACGCCTTCGACAGCTAAAATAGCTTCATATTTTTCGTGTAAAACTTCAACTGGTGCGTAGGTATTGGAAAAGGCTTGGAAGTAACCAATGAATTTTGTGACATCAGGCCACTTTTGCCAAGTCCGGTTCCGAATTTTCGTAAATTGATCAACTAATTCATCAGCGGGATTTCCGGCGAAATCACCACTCCCTTTTGTTGAACAGAACGTGCAACCACCGTAAGTTGATTTTCCATCAATATTCGGGCAAGTAAAGCCAGCGTTAAGTGAAACTTTGAAAACTTTTTCACCGTAAACTTCACGTAAGTGGTAGTTCCAAGTATGGTATCGTTTATTATCTAAGCTATATGGAAATGGATTTTGCATATTGTCCTCCAAAAATGGTATAATTAAAGCGAATTTTGCTTTTAAAGACTAATCATACTTGTTTTGAGCCTTATTTGGCAAGGAAAGTGAAATAGAAAAAAGATTAATTTCCGAAAGAAGGATTAGGATGAATACAAAAACGAATATCAACCGTTTAATTTTACTTGATTTTTTTGCCCACTTACTCGTCTATGTGATGACGTTTGTCACCGTTCGCCAACTCCTCGATGTA
>JBOFSL010000383.1:0-1653 GCA_051651525.1 Culicoidibacterales bacterium
TGAGAAAATCTATCAAGCTACTTCCAAATTTCCGAATGATTGGAGGATTTAAAGGTGATCAAAACAAGAGCGATACCGAAACAGCGTTTTCCTGAATTTTCTGAAGTTTGGGAACAGAAACAGTTGGCAGAAATTACAACGATGATAACTGGTGGAACGCCATCAAAAGTCAAAAGTGGCTATTGGAATGGCACGATTCCTTGGTTAACTGCATCGAGTATGCGTGGTAAGTATTATACGGAAGCGACGATGAATGTTACTGAGGCAGCGATTAATCATGGGACGAAATTAGCAACTGAAAATAACTTATTAGTACTCGTTCGTGGTGGCATGCTGTTCAACAAAATTCCAATTGGAATCGTTAAAAAACCAGTGGCTTTCAATCAAGATATGAAATGTCTCATACCCAAAGATGAGGTGAATCCTGAATATTTATTTTATTATTTATCGGCGAAAGAAGGATATCTCTTGAATCAAGTGACAACAACAGGAATTGGTGTTGCCAAATTAGATACTGCTGATTTAAAAAAACTGGTAGTGATGATGCCAAATCAGGAAGAACAACAAAAAATTGTCGACTTTTTTATCAGTGTTGATCAGCGAATTGAGGCACAACAACGGAAGTTAGCCATATTGCAAAAGCACAAGCAAGGGTTACTCCAACAAATGTTGCCAAAAGTTGGTGAAAATGTTCCGAAAATACGTTTTTTTGAATTTACTGATCTGTGGCAAGCCATCAAGTTAGGCGATTTTTTGAGCAAAAGTACTGAAAAAAATCAAGATTTAGCATGGACAAGTGAGGCAATTATATCAATAGCGAAGATGAAGCAAGCAGTCACAAACGGAAAATCAACGGATAAGTATTTGAAAACATACCTGAAAATAAACGTTGGTGACATTGCTTTTGAAGGGCATTCCAATCTGGAATTTCCCTATGGTCGATTTGTTTTCAACGACTTTCGAGCTGGGATTGTCTCACATATTTATCAGGTTTATCATTTTATCACGCCTCACGAGAGTGAGTTCATGAAATTATATCTGAATACTGATGCGATTATGCGTCCGATTTTAAAAAATGCGACCTCTAAAGGCGAGATGGTCCAGTTATTAGATGAAAAGGCATTGTTGAAACAAGCAGTGTTGCTGCCGAGTTTAAGCGAACAAGCTCGTATTGGTGCTTTTTTCAAAGAGTATGATCACGTAATTGCGTTGCATCAACACAAGTTAGCAGCGTTACAAATGCAGAAAAAAGGTCTGTTGCAGAAATTGTTTGTCTAAGCAAAGATTTTAGTAGCTTATCATTGATTGTCAAACCAACTAAAAATAGGCTACAATAGCTAAGCAGTCGGTTACGATGGTGACTAAACTCGATCTTTTAAGCGGAGTGATGCCGATGAATACTTCATCTTGTTTTTGTGAACTATGACAAAAGGCGACTCCTTCTTTATGAAAGGAGCCGCCTGATGCAAGATGTAATTTTACTGATTAGTACAATTACAGACTTGATTGCGGAGATAGCAGTTATGTTAACTACTATTTTCGCGATTATTGAGCTTGTAAAACATAACAAACAAAAATAGCCATCCAGACCAGCAAAGTTGAGATGACTATTTTTGTTACTTAACCTAGCCACCATATTAATGGGATCTACTA
>JBOFSL010000384.1:0-1073 GCA_051651525.1 Culicoidibacterales bacterium
AATCCTTATCAGACTACATTCAATATTTTAACACAAAACGTATTCAAAGCAAATTAGGAACAAGTCCTGTGAAATTTGCTTTACGTAACGCTCATTAATTTTCTTTTTTTTCAAACTCTACTTGACAGGGAGTAGCTCAATTAAAGAAAATGGAAGTTGTTCGCTTTAATGAATTAAAACGACAAATTAATAGGATCACTGATTTCATGTTAACGAAGAGTTTAAAGGGGTTAGCACAATATGGAATTGTGGAACGAATTCAATACAATGAAGTTCCAGCAAGGGTCGAATAGAAACTCACACTAGCCGGAGAACAGTTGATGATTGTCGTCGAATCAGTGACGGAATGGGCAATGAGTCAGAAGCCGTACATGTATATCGGACAGGAACTTAATAATCAAAACCAAGTTGAAAGTCACCTTTAGCTAATTCCAACAATTGTAGTGATTAAAAAGCGGATTTTGCTTTTCATCGTTCAAATAAATATGATACAATCAAGCAGTTAGTGGCGAAAAAAGAGCCATACTATGAGGAGAACTGTTATGAATTATAAAGAGTGTAGTTATTATACGAATACCGAAGCAACTGATATTGTTGTTGCCTTTATTAATGAATACAATTTTGGCGTTATAATTGAAGATAGTAGTGATTTAACACGAGAATTTGCTGATCGCTTTGGTGAAATTTACCAATTAAATGCCGAGGACTATCCTGAAAGTGGTGTACGAATTAAATTTTATGTGCCAGAGAATAGCGATGGTCAAGCAAGTTTACTTGAATTACAAACGCAAATTACGAGCTTGCCAATGGATTTAGCACCAGATTACTGGGAGTTTAGCGAAGTTGCGGCAACGGACTGGGACCAGTACTGGAAGGCAGATTACCAGCCAATTCACTTGAGTCCACGTGTTGTTGTGAGCCCAAGTTGGATTGACTATACACCAGTTACTGATGAAGTTATGATCAATATTGATCCGAAAATGGCATTTGGGACAGGAAGTCACGAAACAACGCAATTATGTGCACAACTACTTGATGATTATGTGACATCACAAGAAGTTGTTATTGATGTT
>JBOFSL010000385.1:0-5124 GCA_051651525.1 Culicoidibacterales bacterium
GATTTTAAACTTGATGTATCAACCGGAATATCTGGTGTTAATGATTGGTAATAATTAATTTCACTTTTCAAAATCGTTTGGACAAACTTTGTTGAACTCAGTACATCATATGTGTATTCTGTTGCTCTTGGTGATAAAACTCCAACAATTGTCGTTGTAAACTTCTTCAAGCTCAGTTTATTACCTTTATCGTCTTCACTCGTCATATCATTCCCAACTTTGACTTTTTGGCCGATGAGTTGATTGAGCTCATTCTCATCCTCTAGTTTTTCCCCCCATTGATATCCTAAAAGCTGCTTGGCAATTTCGTAACCAACAACGATTTCACGCGTGTCTGGTGTGGGCACACGTCCAGCAAAAATTTTATCACTTGTTATTGACGTATAATCAGATTTCGCCAAAATTCCAACGTATGCTTCATTTTTTCCCCACATCAATAATGTATTTGCGTATTGCTTTGGTTCAACTTGTTGAAAATAACCAAGTTCCTCAATTTCAACAATATCCTCATTCGTTAATTTCGTTCGGTCAGTCTCACCTTCACTACTTTGATAGTTCGGGTACACTTGAATGATTGAAGTATCCATCATTTGTTGCATTGACGTCGTTAAATATTGTTCAAAACCATTTGTAATTGAAATAATCAAGAAGATTGACAAACACCCAATGACCACACCACTCATCGTAAAGAGTGTTCGTGTCCGCCGTTTCCACATATTTCGCCAAATAAT
Source organism: Culicoidibacterales bacterium (assembly GCA_051651525.1). GTDB lineage: Bacteria > Bacillota_I > Bacilli_A > Culicoidibacterales > ZOR0006 > ZOR0006. The sequence goes on from JBOFSL010000385.1 coordinate 732, forward strand.
TTCGACTAAATCACGAAATCGCATTATTTATCACCAAATCCAAAGAAGCTTTTCACTTTATCCCAGAAACTTTGTGGTTGAGTTTCCTCTAATTGCACTGACTCTTCTGGCATTGCTGAAACAGTTGTTGTTCCTTCAACTGTCCGCTGTGATCCTGTTGAATCGACATATGTTACCGCTAATTTCGCTGGTGTATCCGTTGTAACTGTCGGCAGTGGCAAGCTAATGTAGCCTTCGCTATCACTATCAACATTTCCAATTGTTTGCTCTACGACTTGTTCGCCAACTGTTAAAGTTGCTTTTGCTTGGCGAATTTTCACCGTGCCTTCGTTCATTAATGTCGCATTCATTGCACCATCGATTGCTTGAATTCCAGTTAAACTCACATTCCCGGTATTTTGCACCATGACTCCGATTGTCTTCGTAATTTCTTCTTCGGCTTGATCATTCACGTTAAACATCACGCTTGTATTAAAGTTATAGACACCATCTTGAATCATTGGTGAACTTTGTAACGTCAGTGTTACTTCACGAACGTCTTGATAGCCAATTCGCCCAACATAAATTTCATTCGTCGTTCCTACTGGCATAAACGGATCTAACGTCGCTTTGCCTTCAACATTGGTAACTTTAAGTGAAAGACCATAAATTGTCCCCTCACTTAAATTTTCAATTCGAAACGTAATTGGAAAGGCTTGCCCTGGTTCAACACTTGAAGCAACTTTCACTTCACTAATCCGAATATTTTTTGATTGGATTTGACTTGTCAGTGAATTTGAGGTTGATTGATTTTCTACAGTTGAGGCAAAAGTGGGGATTACGAATCCTCCAGCTAAAATTGTTGCAATTGCTGCTAGTGTTGCGGTTTTATTAAGTGTCTGCTTCATTTTTGTACTCCTTCTTCTTCGTTCACAAGAACGCCATCTTTCATTTCAATTAAACGATCCGCATAATCATAGACAACATGTGAATGGGTCACAATCACAAATGTCATGCCTTCTTCTCGATTTAATTGTTTCAATAATTTTAAAATTTCAACTGAAGTTTTTGAATCAAGGTTTCCCGTTGGTTCATCTGCTAAAATTACTTGGGGATTATTCACTAATGCCCGGGCAATTGCCACCCGCTGTTGTTGTCCACCAGATAATTCTGATGGCAAATGATCTAAACGGTCCCCAAGGCCAACTTTATCAAGCATTAAAGCGGCACGTTTTCGCCGTTCACTTTTGCCTACACCGGCAAAGATTAACGGCAATTCAACATTTTCCAATGCACTTAATTGTGCTAATAAATTATAACTTTGAAAAATAAATCCTAAGTGTCCTCGTCGAAAGAGCGCTAATTCATTTTCATTCATATTTTCTAAATGTTGACCAGCAATAACCATTTCACCTTGGTCTGTCGGCATAATTCCACTTAAAACATTTAAAAATGTTGATTTTCCTGAACCCGATTCACCAACAATGGCGACAAATTCACCCTCCGCAACATCTAGGCTTATGCCTTGTAATATATTCACGGTTTCTTTTCCCATTGGGAATGATTTATAAATATCTCGACACTGAATCATCAATGCACCGTCCTTTCTATTTTTTTTCGTTGACGATTTGGCAATAACTACTATACGTTGCATAGCCATATCCACCATACACGAATCCAAAAACAATTGCCGTGATAATTAGTGGGTGTAAAACACTCGCAAAATTCATTTCAGCGACGTTCCTAATGACGAGCACAATCGTTATCATGCTATGTATGCCAGCGACTGCCAGTGGCATCAAAAAATAAAAACTCACTTGTTGGCGAATCAATTTTCGTTGTGCTTCCCAGCCGACGCCTAAATGGCTTAATATCACATATTGCTCACGATTAACCGCTACTGCCATTAACTGTTGAATTGCTAAAATCGTCGCACTCGCCAACAAACTGACTAAGCCGACATAGATTCCCACATAAATCAATAATGTCGTTTGTCCACTCGTTTCCTGATAGACTTCACTTTGGCTTATCGCTTGAAAATATCCAATTTCATTTTCAAAGCGGTTTGGATTCATTTGCATTTCCAAGGCTAAATCTTGAAATTCTTGATTTAAAATTACTTCATTTTCTTTCTTGAAAAAAACATTGATAATCGATCGTTGCGGTCGCAAGTCGATTACTGCTTCATCGGGAACAACAAACGTCACGAGATTTCGTCCATAGTTTTCATTTTCAATTGTCTCCATCGCATAGGCTTTCATTCGGTATGTCTGTTCGGAATTTTCAACACGTGTTTGTTGTGTTACTTGTTGAGCTAAAACGACTTCCATTTCACGAATATTCGATAACATCAAGACTTCATCTGCTTGCAATGGTTCTGCCTGCTTACCTTGAATCGCCATCAAACGTTGGTAGTCACTCCAACTAATTGCTGGAATTTTCACAATTGCTCCATGATCAAAAAATGTTTGCAAAGTCGGATTTGCTTGTTGATAGTTGTTAAAAAATTGATTTTTGGTTACATCGGTGCCGTACTCGACCAAAGTTTCAGTCATACCATAGTCATTAATATCAACTTTCGATTCAGCTAACACGCTTCTAATATTTGGTAACTCGTCAGATTCAAAGCGACTGTAGTAAAGTGAAATGCTACCATCAAATGGTGCAATTTCGTTGAGATTACTTTCAACCGCTTGCTTATAACTGAAACCAAGCGCCAATGTCGTCATCGTCGCAAATAATAGTAAACTAATCACACTCAGTGCGAGTACATTAGTTTGCATTTGATGCGTGATGTTGCGAATAAATACACTATTCGTTCCCAGATAATACATTTGTTTGCGTTGTTGACAAATATGTAACCCAACGGGAATCCCCATCATGATTATAGCTAGCGTACCAATGACAATCAAGCTTACACTAATACTCGTCACAACTAAGTTGCTGATTAATTTTGTCACGAAAATTAGTGTATAACCGGTCATAATCAAACCACTTCCCATTAAAAGCACGCCAATTTTTCTAGATATTCGTATCGGTTCTTGCATTTGACTTCTTTGTCTCGCCGTGAATAAATCACGTAATTGATAACGCGTTAACCACAAACCATTGAAGGCCACAACACACGTAAACATCACACTAAAATAGACAATGGTTGAACCAATCGTTCGCCAAGAAATGATGAATTGATATGCTTTTAATGGCGCGTCAAATAATTCCGCCGTAATAAAGGTCATGACCTGTGAACCCAATACGCCAGCAATTAGGCCGAAGCCAAGGGCAAAACCCGCAATCAATACAGTTTCAAGCCAGAGAATTATCAAAACTTTACGATACCCCATCCCCATTGTGAGGTATAACCCAAATTCTTGTTTACGCCGTTGTAATAAAAAATGGTTAGCATAGATAATTAACAATCCTAAAATAGCGAGAACTGCCAGTGAAACCAGTTGGAGTGCTTGAAACGTATAATCTAGCATATTTTGTTGAATAACGGATAACTCAATTAATTTTTGCTGGTCCTTAAGCGAATAAAATAAATAAAAGAGACACACTGACACACTTAATGTGAGAAAATAAATGCGATAATCACCCATACTCCGCTTTACATTACGCCAAGCTAAGGTTTTAAGCATAACTGCCTCCCAATACCGCAGCTACTTGCATAATCCGTTGGAAAAATTCATCTCTCGTCTGTAATCCTCGATGAATTTCAGTGAACACGGCGCCATCTTTGATGAAAATAATCCGATTCGCATAACTCGCACTCACTGGATCATGCGTCACCATTAAAATTGTTGCGTGAAATTGCTGATTTAATTGGGTGAACGTTTGTAATAGTTTTTGAGCCGCTTTAGAATCAAGTGCACCTGTTGGCTCATCAGCTAAAATTAATGATGGCTTCGTAATGACCGCTCTCGCCACCGCAACTCTTTGCTTTTGACCTCCAGAAAGTTCATGTGGAAATTTGGCTAAAATATCTGTAATTTCCAACTCTTGCGCTACTTCAGCAATTTCTTCAGCAATATTTTTGAGATTTCGTCCTTGAATTGTTAACGCTAAGGCAATATTTTCAAAAGCAGTCAGTGTCTCAATCAAATTATATTCTTGAAAAATAAAGCCAAGCTGATCGCGACGAAACTGCTCTAACTCCTTACGCTTCAATGTCGTTAACTCTTGTTGATTCAACCAGATCTTTCCAGCGGTTGGCCGTTCAATAGTTGCTAAACAATTCAGCACTGTCGTTTTCCCGCTGCCTGATGGTCCCATAATTCCAACAAATTCTCCTGCCTCCATTTCAAAACTTAGTCCATTTAACGCTTTTGATAAGGCGCCATTTTTCCCGTAATATTTTTCAAGTGCTTGGACACTCACATGTGCTCGCATTTTTTTAGCCCCTTTCATTATGTGTTAC
>JBOFSL010000386.1:0-2141 GCA_051651525.1 Culicoidibacterales bacterium
ATGAATCCCGAATTAATTTGTGTCCAAGAAGCAGCCGCGGCACAACAATTAGCGGCAATCTACCCAACAATCCAGTTTGTGAGTGGCGAAGCCGGTCTGTTAGCCGTCGCAACGTATGAAAAAGCGACGATGCTTGTCAATGCAGTCGTTGGGAGTGTTGGACTTGAACCAACATTAGCGGCAATTGCTGCTAAAAAAACGATTGCTCTTGCTAATAAAGAAACATTAGTGACAGCCGGTCATTTAGTGATGCAAGCTGCTCGTGAGCATGGAGTGGCGATTTTGCCAGTCGATAGTGAACATGCCGCGATTTATCAATGTCTCCAAGGTGAGCAAACAAAAACAATCCGCAAATTAATTTTAACGGCATCAGGTGGTAGTTTCCGCGATCGGACCCGTGAGCAACTTGAGGGCGTGACAGTAGCCGAGGCGTTAAATCATCCGAACTGGTCAATGGGTGCGAAAATTACAATTGATTCAGCAACGATGATGAATAAAGGGTTAGAAGTAATCGAAGCACACTGGCTCTTTGATATTGAATATGATGATATTGAAGTACTAATGCACCGTGAAAGTATTATTCACTCAATGGTTGAGTTTTGTGATACGAGTGTGATGGCTCAATTAGGGACGCCAGATATGCGTATGCCGATTCAGTATGCGTTAACTTACCCAGAGCGACGCGTCTTGCACGGCGCGAAACGGTTATCATTAGCAGAAGCAGGGAAATTACATTTCACCGCTTCTGATTTTGAACGCTATCCATGTTTAGGCTTAGCATATCAAGCAGGACGAGCGAAGGGAACTTTGCCAACAGTCATGAATGCTGCGAATGAAGCAGCAGTAGCCTTATTTTTAGCTGATAAAATTACGTTCTTAGATATTGAACGATTAATTGCTGAAGCGATGAATGAACATGAAAATCAACAACATCCAGATTTAGCGACAATTCGTGCAGTCGATCAAGCAACGCGAATCCGTGTCCAAGCATTAGCTAAAAACTTAAACAACTAAGGGGAATAATATGTCGATCATTTTTAATATAGTTATTTTTGTGATTATCCTAGGGATAATCGTGACCATTCATGAATTTGGTCATTTCTTATTTGCGAAACGTGCCGGAATTTTATGTCGTGAATTCTCGATTGGAATGGGTCCAAAATTTTGGAGCAAAAAAATTGGCGAAACAACGTATTCAGTACGCGCGTTACCAATCGGTGGCTTTGTTGCCATGGCGGGTGAAGATGGTGATGATTTAGGAATTACACCAGGTGTCATTGTTGCGATTGAGCAAAATAAATCGGGTGAAATTACCCACTTCCATCTGAATGCAGATGATGCACCAACAACACAAGAGACAATTAGTCGGTACGAAACAATTACGTTAGATTTAAGTGACGTCATGCAATTTCATGGTCGTTTGATCACAGGTGAAAAAGCAGTGATTGAACAAGAAATAGCGGAAACTTTAGCAGAAACAGTTGAACAAACTGAAACTGCACCACAACCGATTCAAGAATTGCCGATTGCAACTGAAGTCTACTTGGTTGAAAATGGTGAGGCTGTCCAATTAGCTCCAGAAAACCGCCGCTTTGGTGCGAAAACACCGTGGCAAAAGTTTTTAACAATTTTTGCTGGACCAGCAATGAACTTTATTTTAGCATTTATTATCTTATTTGGGATTTTCGCTTTTGGTGGAACGCCAGTCAATGATCCAATTGTTGGTGAAGTTGTTGCCAATTCACCAGCGGATCGTTACGGGTTAGAAAAAGGTGATGAAATTACGCGATTTGCCGGTGAAGCTGTTGTGAGTTATCAAGAAATAGCGGAATTAGCACAAGCAAAACCAAATGAAATTGTCACAATTGAATTTATTCGTGAAGATGTTGCTCAAACAGTAGATGTGAAAATTGCTGCTGTTGAACGCGAAGTCATGGACGAAACCGGGGTAATCATTACCCAAACAATTGGACAGTTGGGAGTCTATCGTTCAGTGAGTTACAATCCGTTCTTAGCAATTCAAAGTAGTTTCCAAGGAATTTATGATGATGTTGCGAGTGTCTTTACCTCACTTGGGATGCTCTTTAGTGGGGCAGCGAGTGTCAATGATTTATCAGGTCCAGTTGGAATTGCCGTGATGA
>JBOFSL010000387.1:0-2388 GCA_051651525.1 Culicoidibacterales bacterium
GCTCGATTAAACCACACGATGTGGTTTTTTTATTTTAATCTTTCTAATCTAATCATAGCTTTAAGGGTTGGAAACTGCTATACTAAAGGAAGAAAGAGATATGTTCAATTTGAGGATATCTCGTGATTTTTTTGAAAAAGGGGAGGAAATCACATGAATTATTTTACACCAGAAGAAACGGATGAAATTTTAGCAACAGTACGGGCAGCAGCGGGGTCTGCAAGTCTCGTAGAATGGCAATATTGGTATCGGGCAGCTTCATACGAAACATTTGAACATTGGGGTATTGATCGCCAAGCAATTCAAGAAGTGTTGAAAATGGTCACTGCCGATGATGTGGTCACAACAGAGTTACAGCATGGAAATCGAAAATCACTCGTCTTTGTGCTCTTTCCGTGGTTATTACCAACCGTCGGAGTCGATGCTTTTGCGTACATGAAAATTGCACTACAGTTTGATAATCACAATCAGTTAAAAACAATTACAGTGCTGTCTTTTAAAGAAGCGAATGAAACGGAACATTTAGCCTTTCCAATTGATTTAGGTTATAGTCAGTTTTTTGAATGGAATCGCAGTACTTGGTTAGAATCAAAACCAGAATTACTGGTGACGATGAAACCTGAAAATCGGACAACGGCCTTGTTTATTTTAGCACTGGCGATGAATCCACAAGTTGCCAAAGCGTTACCACGGACGGTATTTACTTCGGAATTAGTCAATGCATTATGCCGTCACGATCCAACGATTTTATTTTATTTGCCGACGGCTTTTTGGGAAGAATGGCGTTTGCGTTTAGCGTTGCAACGTGATTGGCGTTCAATCGCGCTCGTACCGAAGGGGAAATTAACGGCTCAACTAGTCCATGATATTTGTTTACACCATCCGGAAACATTATTACTCGTACCTACTCATTTATGGAACCCGAGTTTAGTGCGGCGGGCGATTGAACAACAGCCAACGTTAATTCAAGATATTCCTGATGAATATTTGACACCGACGCTCGTTGATTTAGCGTGCCAATTTGAACCAACCGTCATTTACAGCTTACCATATCGTTTTTGGTTAGAATCGTATGTCATGCGTGCGGTTGAGATTGATCCGCTCGGTTTAGAAATTGCACCGGTGGCGTTATTGACACCAGCACTCGTTGAAGCTGCAATTGCCTGTGACCCGAGTGTTGTTGCGGTTTTACCACCGGCGTTATTAACACCATCACGGTTGCTTCAAGTCGTTGCAAGTTATCCAAAAGCTGCGAAATTATTTACTGGTACATGGACAAAAGCCTTAGCCCAGCAAGTCGCGGATTTAAATTCCGTCGCTGTCTTTGATTTGCCGGCACAACTCTTACCAGTAGAAACGTATGTTTCACTCACCTATGCGGATGTCCGTTATTTTGTGACTGTCCCAAAAGCTGCAATCACGGCTGAACTTGTTGACTTTGTCGTTGCTGCTCAGCCTGAATTACTGGCGATTGTCCCAAAAGAATTTAAAACAACACAGTTGTGCTTAAAAGCCGTTCAAGCCCAAGCTGATGTTTGGCAGTATGTTCCAAAACATATTAAGAGTCGTATTCAGGTGATGGGTGTACACGCCTAACTTTGATGAATTTCATCGAAAAAGCTAGTCAAGGCAAACGTTTTTCGGTATACTGAAAAAGAAGTGAATACTTGCGTGAATCAAGCGAAAGTAGTACTTTAAATTCCAACCAATGGGGGAAATAACATGACAGCATATTTAAGTGAAAACGGAAAATTGTTTGCCGAATTTATTGAATCAGCAGAGTTAGAAATGCTCTTCACACATGAAACAAATGAAGACGAAGATGGTGATGATTTTCTCTTTTATTTCGGTGACACAGCGGAAGAGATTTTCGTTTATGGAAACATTGAATTATACGAAGAAAATGCAACGGTCAACTTCTATATTCGTTTGGATGAAGTAAGCGACATCGAACGTGCAAACTTATTAGAGTATTGTAATTTCTTTAATGATAATGTGCCATTAAAACTGACATATTCAACTCAAGATATGCATGAATTCCCTGGTGAGCACTTACGTTTAACGTTAAGTGATACAGTTGCCGTTGAACCGGAAAAAGTACCACAATTTATTTTAGGTATGTTCGCGATGACTCAAGAAATTCTTGATGAAGAAATTTTACCAGAATTATTTGAAGAAGATGAAGAAGCAGCAGTAGAAGCTGAATAATCATGAACAGGTACGCGAGTGCCTGTTTTTTTGACTATCAATTCGAGGGTATTCACGTTATAATAAATAAAAATCTTTTGAAAAGAGGCGCATGCTATGGAAAATACACTCGCAATTCGCTTTGTTAACTACGTTCAGCAGCACAAACTTGATATGTTTGCTCATTCCCAATTTGGTGGA
>JBOFSL010000388.1:0-1460 GCA_051651525.1 Culicoidibacterales bacterium
GATTGCTTCGAATTTAAATTCACTTGTGTATTTCTGTTTGATATTTTTTTCCATAAGAAAAACCTCCAAAGTTTCGTTAAAATAAGTGTAAAACATTTGTTTTCTTTTTCTTTAACTCTACTCTAGAGGTAGTATACCAGTCCATGCAGATACCTTCTTTCGTGGTGTTGTCGTAACATTATTGTACGATAAGTTGGTATCTGTCTGGGCTTTTTTTGTACCCTTTTCTCACTAGTGCAATTTGATTATACAATTAAGCATCAAATAAAAAAGCTGTTTCCTCAAAAGAAGAGGAAACAGCTTTTTTTATTTCATATGGACATCGAGTTGTGGAAAGGGAATTTCGATGTTTGCTTCGTCAAAGGCGACTTTGACTTGTTCAATGACATCATAATAGGTTGCCCAATATGTTGAGGTTGGACACCAAATCCAAACGACAAGATTGACCGAACTTGAGGCATGTTCGCTGACTCCGATAAACGGCACAGGATCAACTAACACATCAGGGTGTTGCGCTAAGACTTGCGTAATAATTGCCCGAGCTTGACGAATATCAGTTTGGTAACTAATTCCAAATGTGAAATCGAGTCGTCGCGTATCACGAGCGCTATAATTAATAATCGAGCCGTTTGCGAGGACTCCATTAGGAATGAAGACAACTTTATTATCAACTGTCAATAATTCAGTGTAGAAAATTTTAATCGCTTCAACAGTACCTGAATGTTTGGTATCTGAAATAAAGTCACCAACTTTAAATGGGCGTAAAAAGAGGATAATCACCCCACCAGCAAAGTTGCTGAGACTGCCTTGCATTGCTAAACCGATGGCTAAACCGGCTGAAGCAAAGACAGCGACAAGGCTTGCCGTATCGAGGCCAACAATGCCCATAAAGACTAAGATGAGTAAGACGCGTAAAATCGAGGTAATAATCGCCTCGAGAAAGACAACGAGTGTTTCATCGATACTACGCAAACGCAATAATTTCGCAAAGCCTTTGACAAAGTGACTAATTACACGCCAACCAACTGAAAGGACAGCTAAACCGATTGCAAGTTTGGCAGCACTAGGGATGAGCCAATCTAAAAAGGTTGCAAGTAAACTATTAAAATCCATAAAAAAACCTCCAAAATAGCATTGTATCGTGTGAAAACGTTTTTCGTCAAGCAAAAAAAGTGCAACGCTCCTATTGTTGCGCCAAAAATGTTATAGACACCAAATTCTTTGACAAATCCCTTGTTCAAACCAACTACAAGTCGCACAACACGTGGCAAAGTGCGTGTGTGTCATTCGCTGTTGGAGTTGTTGAATTAAGTCGTTATAGTCATAACTCACACCAAGTTGTAGTTGAAAGGTCGTTAAGACGGCTAAATCGAGAATGTGAATGTGTGCTTCCGTTTGGCAGCTCGTGCCTGAAAGTTTAGGGCAAGCTGTACAAATCGGATCGTGAGTCAGCGTCAATT
>JBOFSL010000389.1:0-1890 GCA_051651525.1 Culicoidibacterales bacterium
GTTACTTTCAATCGCTTCGATGCATTGACCAACTGCCGTTGAACCTAAAATTGCAGTTGCAGCTTTTGGACCAATTCCTTTGACCTGTAAAAAGCGCACAAAAATATCTTTTTCTGCCAAAGTTTTAAAGCCAAAAAGAACAAATTGATCTTCACGAACGTGCGTATACGTTAAAAACTCAACGGTTGTTCCAATATTAAATTCATATGGATAGGGCGTATAAATGTTATATCCTATGCCGTTTGTTTTGACAATCACACGGTCTGGTAATACATACGTAATTTGTCCTTCAATTGAAGCATACATGATGATTCCCTCATTTCTATCACCTTATTATAACAAAAAAATGAGTGGACGAAAACTATTCACTCGTCGTTTTTGCTGAATTTTCATCTTTTCTCATCTTTGACTGTTCATTTACAAACAAAAAAACACCACTCGCAATCGTTGCGTGCGGTGTTTACTTATCAGGTTGTGCGCGTCAGCCTTATTTTTTTGTACCACTCATTGAAACTGGCGCTGCTGCTGTTGTCCGTTTATGTGCCGAGACAGTATGTAAACGTTCGATAATTTTGCGATCAACTTCTGGTACTGGTTGTCCAAGTAAATAGGCATCAATCATATCGTAGGTTGTGCCCATTTCATTTTCATCAGTTTGGCCTTCCCAAAGTCCAGCTGTTGGTGCTTTCGTAATTACTTGCTCCGGCACCCCCACAAGACGAGCCGCTTCGCGTACTTGTCCTTTTGTTAAGTGCACAAGTGGGACTAAGTCGACACCACCATCACCAAATTTTGTAAAGTAACCCGTATGCCACTCGGCAGCATTATCTGTTCCGACAACGAGATAACCGTTGTTTTGTGCTAAGGCATACAACGTTGTCATTCGTAAACGGGCACGTAAGTTACCGTCAACTAATTGCCATTGCGGTGTCGTTGTGTCTGTCACTTGTGAAATCTCACCGAGTAAAGCATCACGTGTACTCGATAAATCAACTTCAACAAAATCAAGCCTAGCACTTTCAATGACTGCTAAGGCATCCGCTTTGTCAAGTGGATTACTATTACACGGTAAAATGACACCAAGTGACGTTTCAGGACATGCACGTTTGATGAGATGAGCAACTAACGCTGAGTCAATCCCACCACTCACACCAACGATTAAGCCTTTTGTATGTGTCTTCGCTACCATTTCTTGTAACCAAGTGACTAAATAATCAAGATATGCTTGTAAATCCATCTTAATTTTCCTCCAAATAATCAACACGTTCGAGTCGTGGGTTTGGTCGGTAAATTCGTCCTGCTTTCGCTTGGTCTTCACCATTTAATTTAACATTATCACCAGTGAAACCAATGTTGACTTTCAAAAGACTTGAACCAATTCCGTATGTATCAACTGGTGTCCCGATTTCTTCAAAGCGACGAATTTTTGATGATGTCAAACCACCACTCGCAATAATTTTCACGTGGGTGTGTCCAGCCTCATCAAGTGCTTTACGCAACGCGAAAATCAACTCTGGATTGACACCACGTGGGTCAAATGTTCCTAAAACTTCAGGGTTGCGCATGAAGTATTGGTCAATCATTGTTGCTGATGTATCAATACGAACACCATATAATTTTTCACCAAATTCATTCGCCACATTGAGCGTATCACCAATGACATCATTATTATAATCAACGAGGGCAACTAAGTTATCATCTGGGAATGTTGCGTGGTAAGCTTTGGCCGCCGCAACGATATCACCTTTGAAAATTTGGATTAAAGCATGAGGCATTGTCCCCATTCCTTCTTTCCCCCACCATTCATTCATCGCGTGAGTTGCTTGTGCCGTCATTCCACCAATATAGGCAGCATAGCCATCACCTGATTGCTGTTGATAGTGGTCATCA
>JBOFSL010000390.1:0-6065 GCA_051651525.1 Culicoidibacterales bacterium
CTAGTGATCCAATAAGAACAAATGAAGCAGTACAACTCGAATTAACCCTCGATTTTAATGGCGATGGCTTATTTCAAGCGGATGAAATCGTTACGACAAAAGCTGTCACTTTACCATTAGCGAATTACAAATTTACGTATCAAATGGCAGAGGAATTCATAGGTCTAATTGATTGGAAAATCGAACTGGTTAAAAAAAATAATGCAGAGCCAATTAGAAGTGCAACATTTGGTCAAATATTATTCAGAAGATTAGATGAGAAAAAAGAGATTCGAATTCTACAAGTAAGTCCATATGGGAATACGACTGATAGCCTTGATTATTCGATGAATTTAGCAACAAATCCAGTTTTTAAAGCGATAGTAGCAGAATTACAAGACTATACATTTAAAACGACAGTGATGGGTTTTAGTAATTTTAACAAGATAGCATCTGTAGAGGACTATGATATTGTGATTTTTGGGTTTTCACATAATTATTATCTACCTGAGTTAAGTACGAGTTCACTGAAAAAAACACAGGAATTACTAAATAATGGGAAAGGTGTAATACTTACCCATGATTCAATCGCACAAAGTCTAAGTAAAGGAAATCCCGCTAAGGGAAATCTGTATACCCTGTTTAGAGAAGATGCAGGGCTACTCGATGATTCAAGGACAGTAGGTGGACTGAACCCTGGTTTTAGTATAATTAATCCGGGAGGAAAGGTGGAACGGACAGATTATCAATCCAAACGAATGCGTCAGTTCAATGATGGACTGACAACTAATTATCCGTTTGATCTATCTGATTCAGATAATGGAGTAGAACCGAATAATTTGTTACCAATTAGACGAACGCATTCTGAGTTTTTACAACTTGATCTTGAAAAAGAAACAGTAGTCCCTTTGTTCACAACAACACCAAATACAGTCACAACAGCAGGTAGTATTGAAGATTATCAGAATCAGCCACAATCAGGTAATGCTTATAAAGATAATACAAAAAATCCTGATACTGGAAATGGGTATACGAAAAATAGCCAGTATTTGGGTGATTCATCAAAAATCAATCCGTATGATGCACGAAATAATTACTTTGCCTATCTAGCAGGGAATATTGCCTTTACTGGTACTGGTTCAAATACGCGAGAAATAGGAACGCAGTATTCAGAAGCAGAACTGAAATTACTTGCTAATATGATTATTCGCCTTGGACGAGAAGTAAATTATGCACCAACATTTACGACTGAAAATATTCCTGGAGCGATTGCAAGTAACTCGGATATTAAGTTCGATTTCCAGGTCACTCCAAACGATAGAAATCGTGGTGATATCTTAACTGTAAAAGCAGAGTTAAGTGTTGGAAATAAAGTGTTATCAGAAGTGCAATCAAATAAAACGAGTGGTCAGAAAGTTGACTTTACGAACTTTAGTGTGAGTAAAGAGGAGCTTGCATCCCAAATTGGCAAAAACTTAAAGTTAGCAATTACAGTCACTGATGCAAAAGGTTTAGCAACAACTGAAGATTTCTTCATCGAAATTGTAGATACAGCAATAACAATTGGATTAGAAGATAACCAATTTAATATTGGTGAATTAGCCCCGACGCTGGCCGAAAATTCGTATGCAACAATTGGTGCGAAATTCCTGGTTTTACAAGAGCCACAAGAATTTATCGTTGCAGCTCAAAATCAGGTAAAAGAGCCTAAATTGTATATATTAAATGGAACGACATATATAGAAGTACCAAGTACATGGAGTTATGATGAAACCAACAAGCAGTGGACAGGGAAACAAATGAATCCATTGCCGCAACCACCATCACAGCTGAAACCAGTTGAATTATTTGTCCGGTGGTCAGTGAAAGTAGAAAAACCGACTACAGAAAAACCGACGACACGTACAGGATTGACGGTTAAATTCATACCAGATATAACAAACTCAATAAGCATGGAGATTAAACCGTATGTAGATGAGCTTGATCCAGATAAAAAATTACCTGATCTATTTTAAAAAAGGAAGATGATACGATGATTATTGAAATTTTACGAATGGGCTTGTTAAAAAAAGGGTCGGATATTCACGTGAGTGTGGGCCGACCACCGCTTGTGCGGGTTCAAGGGGAATTAAAACCATTGGATTTAGATGTAATCACAGCTGAGAGTAGCCGTACATGTGCATATGCTTTATTGAACGATCAGCAACGTCACCAATTTGAAACACACCAACAACTCGATTTCTCATATGAAATTCCAGGTGAATCTCGATTTCGTGTCAATGCATACTATCAACGCGGCAGTGTTGCTTTAGCAATTCGACCGATTCCAACAGTTGTTCCAACCTTTGATCAACTTCAGTTACCGGAAGTACTCCGAACGCTCTCACAAAAGCAGCGAGGATTAATTTTAGTAACTGGACCGACAGGTTCAGGGAAATCAACAACATTGGCTGCAATGGTGAATGAGGTTAATCAAACAAGTCATAAACATATTATTACACTTGAAGATCCAGTCGAGTTTTTCCATGAACACCAGCAATCACTTGTGAACCAACGAGAAGTTGGAAAAGATGTTGAAAGTTTTGCGAGTGGATTGAAAGTTGCTTTACGTCAAGATCCGGATGTTATTCTTATTGGCGAAATGCGCGATTTGGAAACAATTCAAATTGCGCTAACTGCAGCTGAAACTGGCCATTTAGTTTTGGCAACACTACATACGTCATCAGCAGCTTCAACTGTTGAACGGATTATTGATGTGTTCCCAGCGGCACAACAGCAACAAGTACGAACTCAGTTAGCAAACTCACTCGTGGCTGTTGTTGCACAACGCTTGATTAAATCACAACTCACCGGTGGACGTGAAGCTGCTTTTGAAATCATGGTTGGAACACCGGCTATTGGGAATTTAATTCGTACTGAAAAAGTGCATCAAATCGATAATGCCATTCAAACTGGACGTGAATTAGGCATGAAAACAATGCAAATGAGTTTATCTGAACTTGTTATGCAAGGTAAAATCACGCAGAAGCAGGCAACGGATTAAAATTAAAATAAAATAAAAATAATAAAATTATTGCATAACAAAAGTAATCATGATAAAATTTATTTATACGAAATATTATAAAAAGTTTAGTCTTTAAATAAACATATAAAAATATTAAAAGATTAAGCTGAAAAAATCTAGGAGGAACAAAACATGTTCAAAACTATCAAAAATCAAAAAGGTATTACATTAGTCGAGTTATTAGCAGTAATGGTAATCGTAGGGATTATCGCAGCAATCTCAATCCCAGCAATCGGGAACTTAATCGAAAACACACGTAAAGATGCATTTATTGCTACAGCACAAAATGTAACAGAAGCAGCACGCTTAGTAGTTGCACAAAACTCAGAAGCATGTGATGATGCAGATGGATGTATTATTGATTTTACAATCGATGAAGATGATGCGACAGCTCTTGCGGGAGCAGCGTATATCGAAAAATTATCAGCAACAACTGCAACAGTAGAATATGGTGGAAATACAGAGCCAGGATACACAGTTACACTTATTGATGACCGCTATACTTTAGATGCAGTTGATGCTTTTGATACAGAAGTAGTTAATCGCGATACAGTAGCAGTAAACTAATACCATTCACCCTTCACCTTATTGGTGAGGGGTTTTTCTTTTGATCGCGTGAGTGAAAGAGTCTGTTTTTCCAGTCAGAATATGGTAAAATAGAAAAAAAGTATAAGGGAGTTTTGTTATGGAATTGGTTGGATATATCTTTATTTTTTATATTGGTGCAGTCTTCGGTTCGTTTTTCCATGTTGTTGGGTATCGTTATTTAAAAGGCATGGACTTTATCAATGGGCGTTCACAATGTCCAACTTGTGAGACTCAGCTACAGGCACTTGATTTAGCACCTGTGCTCTCATATCTCTTCGTTCGTGGGAAGTGTCGCCATTGCGGTGTGAAAATTCCAATCATTTACTGGTTAGCAGAAATTGCGATGGGGCTCCTCTTTGTGCTACCAGTCATTATTTTTGGCTATGAAGGTTTTTTGACTGGTCAAATTATCTTTGCTTGGCTGTTTTCTACAATGTTATTTACAATTACAGTCACAGATATTTATGAACAATTGATTCCTGACAAAATTTTATTGTTCTTTGGGGTGTTACTCATCATTACGAGTTACTTCGTTGAAGGTTTTTCATTTATTGATGGTTTCATCGGTGCTGCCGTTGGCTTTGGTTTACTGTATATGATTGGAACACTTGGTCGGTTATACTACAAACAAGATGCGCTAGGCGGTGGTGATGTCAAACTGTATGCGGTCATTGGGTATGTCCTTGGTTGGCAGGTGACGATTTTCTCATTGTTTATTGCCGCTGTGTTCGCTTTAATCGGTGCCGTGGCTACTCGTCAGAAAAAAGGAATGATTATGCCATTTGGGCCATTCATTGCGCTAGCAGCTATTGTTTGCTTCTATAGTGGTGCTCAACTCTTAGCATGGTATTGGGGAATGTTTTAACATATTTACTTGACAAAATGAAAAAACTCTTTATAATAAATATTGTTCTGATGAACGATATTTTAATGGCTTTGTAGCTCAGTCGGTAGAGCAATGGACTGAAAATCCATGTGTCGGCGGTTCGACCCCGTCCAAAGCCACCATTTGCGGGTGTAGTTTAGTGGTAGAACAAGAGCCTTCCAAGCTTTTAGTGTGAGTTCGATTCTCATCACCCGCTCCATGAATAAATGACTGATAAAATACCAAAGCATGCAGACTGTATGCTTTTTTTATTTCTGATAAATAAAAGGCAATAATTGTATTGATTTATTAAAAAAAGACTGAAAAAATTATCCTAACGCGGTATAATATGAAACGACTAGTAATTTTTACAAATAAAAGAGGGGGAACGCGTATGAGTGAGCAGAAAATTATGTATGTTGATGAAAATGGTCAACCAATTGCTCCAGCAGATTTACATTTATATGAAATCATTGAGCCAGAACACGTGCGGCCAGAAGTTGTCAAACAACTACGAACACAACCAAAAACACCAACAAACCGAAAAACTGTTAAACGTAAGCGACGATTCAAACTCTTTCGTCAGAAAAAAGTAGTGAAAAAAAATACCCGTCAAGCACAACAAAAACCAAAACGACAACGACGGTTGAAGCTGAGTCGCTTCGTTATCTTGACGATGATGATCTTAGCATTTGTTGTTGCCTTTCATGGAACGAATTTTGAAGTTGTGGTTATGGGCTTAGACACGTCTGATTCACGTGAAGAAACGTATGGTCGGACCGACTCATTGATGGCCGTTAGTGTGAAACCAGCGCAGCGAACAGCGACGATGGTTTCAATTCCTCGTGATACATACACACCAATTACGTGTCTTGATAACGAAAGTGACAAGATTAATCATGCGCATGCCTTTGGCGGAACGGATTGTACGTTAGCAACAGTGAATCAACTACTTGATACCAATACTCAATACTATGTGAAAACAAATTTTGAAGGTGTAGTCGCATTAATTGAAACACTAGGTGGCGTACCAATAACTGTCCAAGGGACATTTTGTGAGCAAGACAGTAAAGACCAGCCGGATGCGTATTGTTTTAATGAGGGTGAACAACGACTCCTCAATGGTGAAGAAGCACTCGCGTATGCACGCCATCGAAAAACAGATGGCGATGAAATGCGTCAAGTCCGCCAACAACAATTATTGACAGCAGCGATTAAACAGACAGTAACACCAAAAGTATTGTTCACGAAAATTCCCGCTTTAATTGAAGCGGCAAATCAAATGATTGAAACAAATGTACCAGTTTCGAAAATTTTATTGACAGCACCGTGGTTTTTAATTCAACCACAAATTAATTCTTTACGAATTGAAGGTGAAGGCATGATGGTGGATGGTATTTGGTATTTAGAGCCTGATGAAGCAAGTGTTTCAGCAGCCAAAGCAGAGCTATAGATATAAGGAGAAGAAATAATGAAAAACTTATGGCGAATATTATGGGGATATGCCCTCTACATGCTTGGTGGGGCCTGTTTTCTGATGTTACCAATTGCACATCAATCAGGCGTGGG
>JBOFSL010000391.1:0-2118 GCA_051651525.1 Culicoidibacterales bacterium
ATTATTGGCAAAAACTTTAGGGATAACAATGGGGACTTTAACATCGATTGTTTCACGTTTAGAACGAAAAGGGTATTTAGTTCGTGAACGACAAGCTTTTGATAAACGTGTCATTTATGTTAAGTTACATGAAAAAGGTGTTGAAGCGGCAACAGCGTACATCGATTTTTTCCGTGATCGTATCGAAACAGCAAAAGCATATTTTGATGAAGCTGAAATTGCTGTTATTTTAAAGTATTTCCGTTATCAATATGAAAAAAAATAAAAACAAAACACGAAAACAATTATTTTGTTTGCGTTTTTTTTTACCAAAAAATAAAAAAATAAAAAATACCTTGAATATCAAACTAATTTCCGTTACAATAAAAATGTAAATAAAACAAGAGCTTGAAAGGAAACGATAGACAATGACAACATTTGAACAAGTAGCAGCAATTTTAGTTGATCAACTAGGAGTAGATATGGAGCAAGTAACACCTGAAGCTCGCATCCAAGAAGATTTAGAAGCAGATTCATTAGCAGTAATGGAAGTTGTAATGGAAGCTGAAGAACAATTTGGTGTTGAAATTCCAGAAGAAGAATTAATGAACATGAAAACGGTACAAAATATCGTTGATTTCGTGGAAGAAAATAAATAATCTAAACAAACATAGGATAAAGTAATGTAACTATGTAATAAAAAGTCAGAAACTTGCGTCTTTAAATCCGCAAAGCTCTGACTTTTTTTAATTGATACTATTGCATAATGAATAAAAAAAGATTGAACTTTATAAAAAAAAAGTTATTATAAAAGTAACACTTGCAAAAAATGGAGGAAGAAAAAATGAGTTTACCCAAAGTATTAACAATAGCTGGTTCTGATAGTAGCGGTGGAGCAGGTATCCAAGCAGATTTGAAAACATTCCAAGAACGTGACGTTTATGGAATGAGTGCAATTACGTTAATTGTTGCAATGGACCCAAGTCAGCAATGGAATCATCAAGTTTTTCCAATCAATTTGGAAGTGATTCAAGCACAAATTAATACGATTGTTCAAGGAATCGGAGTCCAAGCAACGAAAACAGGAATGCTTGCGACCGTTGATATTATTGATTTGGTCGTTGAAAATGTAAAAAAATTCAATTTGCAAAACTTAGTTGTTGATCCTGTACTTGTTTGTAAAGGTGCAAATCAACCACTCTTTCCAGAAGTAGCCGAAGCACTTCGAACGAAATTAGTGCCACTTGCAACCGTGGTGACACCAAACTTATTCGAAGCTGCGCAATTAGCCAAAATGCCTGTAATTGAAACAATTGAACAAATGGAAATAGCAGCACGAATCATTCATGAAAGTGGTGCAAAATATGTTGTTGTTAAGGGTGGAAAACATGATCAATCAGGAAAAGCGATTGATGTCGTTTTTGATGGACAAACAATCCATCATTTACAAGTAGACCGAATTGCAACAACGTACACACATGGTGCTGGTTGTACATTCTCAGCAGCAATTTGTGCTGAATTAGCAAAAGGTGAAACGCCACTCACAGCAATTCAAACCGCTAAAAGCTTTATTAGTGCAGCCATTGCTGAAGGATTTGCATTAAATCAATATGTTGGTCCAACGAACCATGGAGCATTGCGCCGAAACCAAAAGTAACGCCTAAAAAAATCATCACAAAAGTGATGGTTTTTTTTTTGATTGTGCTATAATGATGAATACTTTAAAGAAAGGAAGTGGGGAGCATATGCCAATTGAATGGATTATTGGCTTAGTTATCATTGGAATTGCTTTGGCCGTGATTGAAGTTTTCGTACCTGGTATTGGTGCATTTGCAATTTTAAGCGTGATTAGTTTTAGTCTAGGTTTAATTTTAGTCATTTTCACCGCAAATAATTTGGCAATTTCACTTGCAGCAAGTATATTATTAGTGGCAATGATTAGTGGATTTGTAATGTTGGTACGTAAATCACAAGGCTTATATTTGCAAACAGCTGTAAAAACAAAAGGTGGAAAATCATTAGAGCATTTATTAAACCAAGAGGCGATTGCATATTCAGTTTTACGCCCAGCAGGGACAATCGAAGTAAACGGTGAATTGTATGATGCGATTTCAATGGGGAATATTATTGAAAAAGGCG
>JBOFSL010000392.1:0-1656 GCA_051651525.1 Culicoidibacterales bacterium
TCCTACTTATTTGACGAAAATTGAAGCGGAGTTGCAACAAGCAAAAGGGAAACATCAAGAGATGATGAATCGCGCCTTATGTGAAATCGGAATTCGTTATCCCGAATATACTGAGCAGTGCTTGGCAATTGGTGAAAAAATCGGGGTCTATAAAGACGTGAAAGTGGCAAAAGGATGCACATCACCGTACGCCTTAGCATGGATTCCAGCTGGGATTCGCAACCGTGAAGCCCGAAAAAAACCAAGTAAACTAGCACAACAAACACAAGGAGAGCGAACTTTATTGACAACAACAGCTACTGTTAAAGTGCAAACGATAGAGGAATATGTACAATCAATGTCACCGATTCGCCTAGAACGGATGCAAGCAGTCATTCAGTATGTGCTCGAGGAATACCCGCAAGCAGTAGCAACCATGGATTTTGGACCAAAAACGAAATTTCCAACATTTAAAATTGGTGAAATGTATGTGGCGATAGCGAGTGTCAAAAGCTATCTCTCAATTCATTTTGGCAAATACGGAGCAACTCAAATCGTGGCTGAAGCCCATTCAAGAATTAAAGCCAACGTCGGCTGTGTCAACATTCCCGATACCGTAGAATTCCCACTCGAACACATCAAAAAAGCCATCCAACAAACACTAAGTGCTGACGTCGGTGCTCAAAAATAAGTTTAAACAGGAGCATCTGCTTCAGGTAGTCAAGTGGTAGTCATGACAGACTTATCCACAAGCTGATATTTCTGTTGTCTAAAGTAGTCTAAACCGTCATTATACTTTTGAGAGTAGTTACCAAGTAAGGGTTACGTGACCAAGGTATTTTATTGATAGGGAGTGGAAATATCGTTCATCACCTTGGACGTGTCGATTGGGGATACCCGAATCGTGGCTATCCGGAAGCAATTGCATTTGATCAGACAATTCAAGCAGCTGCATTGATTCACGATACGAGCAAAATTTTCCAACTCGCCTGCGCAGCACAACAAGAACACAAAGTCTTTGCAACGTGGGAACATTTCTTGCCATTTATTTATATGCTCGGAGCAACGACATCAACAGATTACGTTGAAGTTTTTAACCAAGAATATCAGTACGCCAGTAGTTCCATGACTAGCTACCACTAGACCAACCAAGAAGATAGCAGTGTACGATAGGAAAATCAGGTTTGAAACAGTGTTTGCCTTAGACTATTTGAGATAAAAAATAAAAACCCGAGCCTTTATAGGTTCGGGTTTTTATGTAAACTAGCATAAGTATGTTGTATAACTGCCCTGCAACAGTAGAATGATATCACCAAACACGCCGAGGATGGCAAGTGCAGTCTATAAACAAGAAAAAATGGGAACCATTCCTGTTTCAAAGCGAGTGAGTACCGACTAGCAAGTATTCCAAGCAACACCAAAGCCAGTATCAGGTAATCCTATAGTGACAAAACTGCGTGTTTATTATAACGAAACGAAGAGGGAAATACTAGCTTAAATTTGCACGATAATCATAAAAAATGCGAAAAGACAGAGTTGTCTTTTCGCATTGAATTACCAAGTTTTATTGCTGTTGTTTCTTGGACGTTCACTATTTGTACGTGGTTTTGCATCAGAGAACTGACGTGTTTCACGTTGTTGTGGACGTTCATCGCCACGACGTCCAAAGTGATTCGA
>JBOFSL010000393.1:0-5478 GCA_051651525.1 Culicoidibacterales bacterium
TCACCATTGGCAACTAATTCAGCTAAATGCTGATAGCGTTTGTGGTGGTGTGCTTCAATTTCTCCAATTTGGCGGAAACTGTTGGCAATCAATTTAAATCCTTCTTTTTGTGCAATCTCAGCAAAATCTGGATATACAACACCGTGCTCTTCATGTTCACCTTCAGCAGCGTATCGTAAGTTTTCTTGGGTTGTTGCAATACCAACAGGATAATCTGCCGTAATTTGTACCGTTTGTGGAAATGCCTCATCAGCTAAACCATTTTGCATATGTGTAAAGAATATTTTCGCGTGACGTTCTTCATTTCGTGCTGTTTCAGCAAATATCCGAGCAATTTGTAAATACCCTTCTTTTTGCGCAACTTTACTATACATTGTATAACGTTGACGAGCTTGTGATTCTCCGGCGAATGCTTTCATTAAGCATTCAAGTGTTTCTGTACCTTTTAAGTTCATATGAATCCCTCTTCCTTTAATTATTTCCTAAATTTCTATTAGTATATCAAATATCCGTATTCAGTTGTTGAAATTTCTTAAAAAACAAACGCTCTGTTGCAGCCTTTTATTCCATAAGTTCCAAATAATGAACTTTATTTATGCTACTTAAATACAAACAGCACATTTTGCCTTCAAACATATTTTGAAACCGTGCTAAAACCATTCGACGCGTTGCTGCATGCTCTTGAATAAAATCAACATCGTTGTATTTAGGATCATCCATGCCAATTGCTAACCAAAGTGGGCGAATTGGCATAAAATATTGCCGTGGCTTGCCTGTATTTTTATGTGATTCAATGACCACATTCCCATCTAACATATCGATTGCATCAATTTGAACTTTTACTGTTTTAATAATCATCTTCGTACCTCCGTAGTAGTTTTATTGCATCAGTCATTTTGAGCAAATATGAATTTCTTTCGTTTTTGACGAATTAATTTCGGTTTACTCGTTGCTCCCACATACGCAGACTTTGATCAACTATGAGAGCCATCAAAGCAATCGGAATTGTTCCTTGTAAAATTAGCACTAGATTTTGCGACCGTAATCCCAGAATGATTGGCACTCCAAGACCGCCACTCCCCGCCGCTGCTCCCAACGTTACTGCGCTAATACTTAAAATCATCGCTGTCCTTACGCCAGCTAAAATAATTGGGAAAGCTAGCGGAATTTTCACTTGCCAAATTTGTTGCCATTGATTCATCCCTAAACCTTTAGCTGCATCTAAGACATCCGGACTCACTTGTTCAAAGCCTGTAAACGTATTTTGCATAATTGGTAAGACACCGTAAATCGCGACACCAACAATCACGGCTGTATTCCCATAACCTAACACTGGTACAATCAAAGCGATAATCGCCACCGTTGGAAATGACTGGAAAATTGTGCCTAATTGTTGAACAACTGGCCGAATTTGCTTACTTTCATCAAATTGTTCGAAAAAAGCAATTCCAAATCCAATTGTGATTGCCACACTGACAGTAATCGCCACAAGCCTGAGATGTTCAAAAAATAAAGCAGTTATTTCCGCCCGTTGAACAAATAAACTTGATCCTGTCGGTAACAGTCTAGCTAATATCGGCTCGATTTGAGCATAGCCAAACACAAAAATGAGCAATAAACTTAAAAGTACAATTAGCGTGATGTATTGTTTTCTCATCGCGTTCACCCCTTTTGTTGCAAAACTGCTTGTAACTGTTGAAAGGTAATCCGCCCACAGCTCGTATTCCCATCAGTAACTCCTAAACTTTCTGCTCCGGTTTGAATCATCAGCGCTAAGGCTTGTTTTAAATTGGCTTCTTTCGCAATTAAATTATGTTGATATCTTGATTCGCACTCATGAACAACCATATAATCACTCACTTTGAATTTTGCCAATAAATTGACTCCAAAGCTATACCCAATAAATTCCGTCACAAAATTCGATTCTGGTTGAAGTAACAAAGTTTTTGGATCTGCCTTTTGAATTAAATTCCCATCTTTCATTAGTGCGATTGAATCGCCTAATGCTAACGCTTCTTCAATATCATGCGTAACAAACAACACGGTTTTTTTTAATTCTCGTTGGATTTCCAAAAATGATTGCTGTAAATTCCAACGTGTTTGGGGATCGACTGCACTAAATGGCTCATCCATCAGGAGTACAGGTGGATCAGCAATTAATGCTCTGGCCACACCAACGCGTTGAGCTTGTCCTCCCGATAATTCGTGAGGATATTTGCTTAAATACGCTTGTGGCAGATGCACTAATTCCATCATTTCTTGCATACGCTTTTCATTCCATGCATTTTCTTTTCCCAAAAGTTTCGGGACTATCGCTAAATTTTGGGAAACTGTATAGTGCGGGAACAGTCCGACATTTTGAATGACATACCCAATATTCCGGCGAAGCTCAACTTCATTTTGATGAATTGTTTCTTGTTGATTCACCCAAATCTTGCCACTTGTCGGTTCAATCATTCGGTTCACCATCCGTAACAAAGTTGACTTGCCACAACCAGACGGGCCGATGAGTGTACACAGTTCACCAGCGGCAACTTCAAAATTCACCGTATCGACTGCCGTGTGATCATTATATTTTTTGGTAACGTCTTCGAGCATAATCATAGCTAAATTTCCCCCATTCAAGTATAAAGTTAAAAAATAAATTTAAAACGACAACACTCAATGCTCCCAACAAAATAAGTTCTGGTGCAGATTGCGCTAAGCCTAAGAAAATGAAATTTCCTAAACCACCACCACCAATTAAACCAGCTAAAATTGTATTTCCCATCGCTTGCGTCACGCTAATCCGAATACCCGCTAAAATAACTGGTGCTGCTAGCGGTAAATTTACTTGTTTAAAAATTTGCCTTTTCGTCATCCCAATTCCTTTGGCTGCTTCCAGGACATCGGCATCGACATTCCGTAATCCCGCCACCGTATTGACTACCATCGGTAACAAGCCATAACAAATGAGGGCGATAAAAGCTGGAAACCAACCAACACCTTTAATCCCTAATTCCGCTAAAAATGGCCAACTTTTACTTATAAACGTAAGTGGAATCATTAATATTCCTAATAAGGCAATCGTTGGAATAACTTGTAAAATATTAATTACTATCATAATTGCCCCCTCAACTTGAGGTCGGCGGTAAATCCAAAAGCCTAAACTAATACCTATGCCCACGACGAAAACAGTTGCACTTAACGCGAGCATGACATGTTGTTGGACTGCTTTCCAATATGTTGCTACTTTTAATTGATACTCTTGATATAGCCCAAGTTGACTAAAGTTTGCTAGTACGACAATCGTGATTAATCCTAAAATTAAAACCAACACTGTGGTTATTCGCCATCTTTGTTTTGGCCAAGGAATAACTTGAAAGTATAAATAACTCCCTAACAGGAATACCCAAAATCCACTCGTAAAACTCAACCTTTGACTTGAGCCTTCAATCGATAACATATGCAATTCGTTACTGATACTTTGAAATAGTACAAAAACTAAGATCAACCAAGTAATACTTTGCAAAAGATAGCCTTTCGGAATTTCCATTACAGTACTCATGATAAAACAAATACTGACAATCAGCATAACTCCGCTGATTTCAGGTGCTAAGATAAAAAATGAAATTCCCTCTCCCGCTTGAATCCGATTTTCACTAATTGTCACAATCGGAAGCAAAAAGAGGGAGCCAATCATCAATAGACTTGCAAACAACGGTAGTTGATACAGGCGCTTCATGTTAATCCCCCTCGTCTTATTTATTCGATAAAGTTATTTTCACTTAAGTATGCTTGCGCAACTGCTTGAGGACTTTCACCATCAAATGCCACTTGTGCATTTAATTTTTGCAATGTTTCTAAAGTGAGTGATGTAAATAATGATTCTAAAATTGTTTCAACTTCAGGATAATGCTCTAAAACTGCTTCACGAATGATTGGTGTTGGATGATAAACTGGCGGAATGCTTTTTTCATCTTTCAAAACGACTAAGTCTAATTGACTTAACGATCCATCCGTTGCATACACGAGTGAAAAATTAACATCGTTTTGTCCTTCAGACAGTGCTTTTAACATCTGCGTCGTATTTCCATCTTGCAACTGAATCATTTGCTCATTCGTTAATTTGAACTCATATGCCTCTTCAAGTCCAACAAGTCCACGTTTCCCTTGAGCAAAAAGGGTTGATGTCATAAATTTGACAGGGTTTCCGGCATTGACATATGCTGTAAAATCAGCCATTGTTTCTAATCCGTACTCCTCCGCTACTGCTTTTGTTGTCGCAATTGCTTCTGTATTATTTGCTGGTGCTGGTGTTAACCAGACTAACTGATTCGCTTCTAAATCTAATTGTTTAATCAATTCATAGCCTGCTGTTGAATCAGACCAAACGCTACTATCCGTATCGCCAAAGTAACGCTCACCACTTCCAGTATAATCAACTGTCAAATCAACTTCTCCACTTACTAGTGCATTCCGTAGAATTGAAATTTCCGCAAATTGTGTCTGATCAACTACTGGAATAGCATTAGCCTCAAGAAGTTGCACAATCATTTGACCAATGACACCACCTTCAGTATCAATTGCAGTTGCAACAACAATTGGTGCTTTTTCAGCTTCTTGTTCTGTTGTTGCGCACCCTGTTAATAAAAAAATCATCATTAATGTTATGATACTTATCACACTTGTCCAAACTTTTTTCATCTTTATCCCTCACGATCACTTTTTGATTTTATCAATCATACTCATTTGTTTATCATGGGTCAACAATTTTTACTCATTTACATTTAATTTTATTGAGATTTTCAGCGTTATTTTCAACAATAAAAAAGAACGTCAATTTCTGAGTTCTTTTTTGAATATATTCTATTTTTGTTCAATGAGAACTGCTCATTCATTTATTCTGCACTCGTTAGCCGTTCAAGTTCAGTTAAATAAGCCATTGCTTCGCTATTGGTTTGTCCGCACATTTCATTTTCAGGACGTAACATACCACAAACAACCGGACGTTGCGGCTTACCAAATAGTTTACATAAATTTTGTTCATCTAATTGTACACAGCGTACGCCTGCCGGTTTTCCATTGGGCATGCCTGGAATTGGGGTTGAAATTGATGGTGCAATACAACACGCACCACATCCTAATCGACACTCCATCTTATCCCCTCCTTTATCTTTGTTTGATTGTACAAAAAAAAATTATGTGATTCAAGGAATGAATGATGATAAAACAAAAACCAATTCCAAAACTTCAGTTGCGATTTCAGGCATTTCACTAGCTGCTACTTCTCGATTGTACCCCTTCTATTTCGGACAAGAAAAAAACACTAAACCTTTTCATGGGTTTGGTGTCTACTTTTAATTGGTAATTTTAGTTACTTTGATTTTGTCTTTTTTTATTTATCGGCATTTTTTCAATTGAATATTCTACTATATGATGACCTTGTTGTTGTTCAATTGGTGGTAATTTCATATAATCTCCATATTTTGTTGTCAA
>JBOFSL010000394.1:0-1822 GCA_051651525.1 Culicoidibacterales bacterium
ATTAAAACTACTCAAATACAAGCTTGTTTCAACTTGTCGCATTGCAAAGATAACACCAAAGGTCAACACGACGAGTACGAGTGGGTTTTGGATTTTTTTCAATAGTGGCTGAATTGCTTTCGCACTTAGCCAAGCAACCGTAATTGTCAGAACTAACATCACGGGAATTTGAATTAATTGCTCGATTGGGTTAAAACTTAGCCCGTTTGCTCGTTGCGTATACAAAGTCAGAAATAACGTAAATAAGGTAATCGCAATCGTATCATCCGCTGAAGCCCCGACTAATAACATTTGCGGAATTGCCTTATTTTCACCGAGTCGCCGCTCAACAAGATCAATCATTGAAGGAATTAAGACTGCTGGACTAACAGCCGCGATAATAAATCCCAAAATTGCCCCTTGAATAAAATCAAAGTCAAATAACCACATTGCCAACAAGGCAATTGTAAACCCTTCAAGTATCGCTGGCACACTACTTAATAACACTGCTGGTCGGCCGATTGTTTTCATTTGTCGCCAACTAATCCCTAATCCTGCAATAAATAAGACAATGACTAACGCAGTATCTTTAAAAAAACTCGCTTGATTCAAAGCTACTTCAGGTAATATCGCCAAAACATTGGGCCCAATTAAAAGCCCGAATGCCATCATGCCTAATAATCCTGGCAATTTGATTTTTTCGGCAAATTTACCACAATAATGTGCACCGATAATAATTAAAAGTACACTTATAACAAATTGTCCAACTATCATCTTTTCCACTCCCTAGCTTCTTTTGTATTATAGGGAAGTTTGTCGATGAATTCAAGTTTAACTCCTGTAAACCTCGACAAGACTTTGAAAATATAGTACAGTAAGCAGATTAAAAAGGAGACTTGCTATGACTGAGAACCAATGGGAAACAACTTTATGCATTCAAACAAGTGGCGATCAAACAATTTTTCCGACAAGTGCGCAATACCATCGTTATGAGGCAACACCTTACACCGATTTTGTCTTATTGCTTGAGCACTATACACCACTCCCCGCTGTTCATTTCGTCGATTTTGGCTGTGGGAAAGGCCGACTCAGTTTTTTCATGGCTGCTCATAGTTATCCGAGTACCGGAATTGAAATGGATTCCTACTTATTTGACCAAGCCTGTTTTAACAAACAACATTTTCCAAGGCGTTTCTCACAAACTGAAATCACATTCCACTGCGAATTCGCCCAAACGTATCCGATTCAAGCTTTGGAAAATACTTTTTATTTTTTCAATCCCTTTGATAAGCGAATTTTCCAACAAGTGATTCAACAAGTTTTAAAAAGTTATCGCGCTTGTCCTCGAGCACTTGAACTGATTTTATATTATCCAAGTACGGATTATCTTGACTATCTCGATGACTGTACCGAATTTACCCACAAACAAACAATTATTTGCCAACCAAGTGACCCACGTCATCGGTTTGTGATTTATCAACTCACATAAAAAAGGAGCATTTTTGCTCCTTTTCACTTAGCCTTTTGCCATTTCAATGACAAGGACATGACTGAGTGTTTGTGCGGTATACAGTAATGGTACATCACTTATTTCAATACTATCTCCAAAACCGAAGGTAACTGTCTCGTTTATGAGCGCATCACCACTAATTTGAATGAGATAGGCTTGCCGCCCTTCGTGCAATGGGTACGCTAGCGTTTTTCCAGCTTCCAGCTGTAAAACGTGGATGTTTACATCTTGATGTAACGTAATTGGTGCACGTGTTTCATCTGGTGAAACGACATGGTACCACTGATTCAGTTGCTGGTAGTCAGCAATTTTTACATCGCCATATCTTGGTTT
>JBOFSL010000395.1:0-1602 GCA_051651525.1 Culicoidibacterales bacterium
AAGGAAAAGAGTGTGGTTTGATGAGTTTTTCACAAAAAGATCCATCACGAAATTTAGGAATGTTAACTGGGAAATTTGCGAAACATGGGTATGATTGGTGGTGGCATTCATTTACTGGACGAAATGCGAAAACTGGAGAAGAAAAAGCCTTTTTCATTGAATTCTTTACGTGTAATCCCGCTTTAGCGAAACAAACACCAACTTTTGGGCAACTGAATCAAGCGAAGCCATCGTATATTATGGTCAAAGCTGGGGCTTGGGGCGTAGACGCTCGTCAATTGCACCGCTTTTTCCCTTGGCATGAAGCAACTTTGCAGCAAGCGCCGACTTTTTCACTAAATGTCGCGGATTGTTTGGTGAGTGAAACGCAATTACGAGGGAGTGTGAGCCTGAGTGAGGCCGAGGTTGAATCGCATCCAGAATACATGAGTGATTTTGGGAGCATGTCGTGGGATTTAGCGATTGAGAAAGTTATCCCCTTTAACGTTGGCTATGGTGCCGGGAGTTTTTTCCGCAAACTAAAGGCGTTTGAAATGTATTGGCATGCCGAAGGGATGAAAACGCACTATAGTGGTGAAGTCGTGTATAACGGCGAAAGCTATGTCGTGACACCTGAAACGTCATATGGGTACGCTGATAAAAACTGGGGAAAAGATTTCACTTCACCATGGATTTGGCTTGCTACTAGTGATATTACGAGTCAAAAAACCGGAAAAAAATTAACAAATACGGTCTTTGATATTGGTGGTGGGAAACCGAAAGTCTTCTTTTTGGAATTACCCCGGCAGTTATTAGCAGCAATGTATTATGAAGGTGAAGAGTTTGAGTTTAACTTCTCGAAATTTTGGACATTCACGAAAACACGCTTTGATTGTCAAGAAAACGCAACAGAAATTACTTGGTTCGTCTATCAAGAAAATCGCTTTGGGGCAATGGAAACGCACATTCGTTGTGCCAAAGATGAAATGTTATGGATTAACTATGAAGCGCCAAGTGGCCAAAAGCGCTATAACAGGCTATGGAATGGCGGAAATGGGAGTGGAACAGTGAAGCTTTGGCGAAAAACGCACGGTCAACTTGAAGAAATAGATACGTTGACCGTCGGTCATGTTGGCTGTGAATATGGTGAGTTTGATCGCTAATCTATAAAAAAGCGTCGTCGACGCTTTTTTTGTTTGCATGAGGTGCTCATTTCGCGTATGATAGGCAAAATTAAGTGAAACGAGGGAGGAGCATGATGGAAGGCTACCAGTTTATCAAAGAATACCCAGATACAGACTATCAAGCCATTAGTCACCAATCACTGCTTGCCGCAAAAGCGATGCTTGCGGCACCGTGGCCAATGTATTCCCAAAAAGCTGGAGTTTGTCTGCAAGCAAGCCCGATTTTGGATCCAACGACTAAACTGACAATCGTCAAAGCGCAAAAAACACTTCCATTTCCGGACGCAACAATTTTCAGCTATGTAACTTCCGCTAAAGGTTTTGCTATTCTTGATCCAGTGAGTAATCCGGATGATCATCACCGTGAACCACTGCTTGTACATCAAGTCAGTGCGAGCCATCGGTATGAAATTGCGAATACTCACATGCAAGTCGCCTT
>JBOFSL010000396.1:0-1618 GCA_051651525.1 Culicoidibacterales bacterium
ACAAGAGTTACAGCTGGCAAAATTGCAACCATTGGCAAAAGATATTCAGATAACACAATGGCAATTATTTGGCCATAAAATTGAACAATTACAAACAATGCAAAAACCAAATAAAGTCATTTGTTATATTCATGGAGGAGCGTATTTAAAAGGTTCAAGTGTGACCCATCGACCGTTAACGAGTCGACTAGCCAAACTCAGTCACGCAGTCGTGTATGTGATGAATTATTCACTTGCACCAGAAACGCCCTTTCCAGGAGCATTGGCTGATATGGTCATGTTTTATGAATGGTTGATAAATCAACATCCGGAGATACCGATTCATATTGTTGGTGATTCAGCTGGGGGAGGATTATCGTTTGCAACAGTGGCAGTGCTACGCGATAAACAGCGGCCGTTACCACACTCGCTCACAGTATTATCACCATGGACTGATTTGAGTTTTCACATCAAACGCACGCAAATGACCGATCCAATTTTATCAGTGACTGATTTAGAGCAAGCAGCAAAATTATATGCGAATGGTTATCCGCGGGAAAGTGCAAAAATTTCGCCAATATTTGAACAATTACGGAATTTTCCACCGACTTTGGTTCAAGTTGGTGCGGACGAAGTGTTATTAGCTGACAGCGTAGCAATGGTGGAGAAATTAAAAGTAGCAGAAGTTACTTGTGAATTCGAAATTTTCCCAGAAATGTGGCATGTTTTCCAATTAGCAACACCATTTGTTCCGGACAGTGAGGAAGCGATTTCTAAAATTGTGAAATTTATCGAAAAATACAACTAAAAATGATATAATGCTAATGACACGATTTTACGTGTGAATTTACAGTTAAGGAATTAAAGAGCATGACACAAACATATTTTCAACAAGTGCAAGCAGCAGTAGCACATATTCAAAAAAATGTAACAACACAACCAACAATTGGACTCGTACTCGGATCAGGACTTGGAAGCCTTGCCGATCAAATCGAAGAAAAAGTGGTCTTACCATATGATACGATTCCATACTTTCCACAGTCGACAGTTGTTGGGCATGCTGGAAATTTAGTAATCGGAAAACTTGAGGGGAAAACAGTCATTGCTTTACAAGGACGAGTTCATTTTTATGAAGGAATTTCAATGCAAACAGCAACGTTTGCAACGCGCGTGATGCAATTACTAGGCGTAAAACAATTAATCGTGACAAATGCAGCAGGTGGGATTAACACGACATTTGAACCAGGAACATTGATGTTGATTAATGATCACATCAACTTAATGGGAACATCGCCACTAATTGGTGAAAATATTGCTGAATTTGGGACGCGTTTTCCAGATATGACTTATGCGTATTCACCAAAATTACGTGAAATTGCACATGAAGTCGCGGAAAAATTAGCGATTCCCGTACGTGAAGGTGTCTATGTTGGCTTTACTGGACCAGCTTATGAAACACCAGCAGAAGTGCGGTTTGCTCGAATTATCGGTGGTGATGCGGCTGGAATGTCAACAGTACCAGAAGTAATCGTTGCCAATCATGCGAATATCGCAGTCGTGGGAATTTCATGTATTACGAATATGGCCGCTGGAGTAACTGATGCGCCACTTGATCATAGTGAAGTCATGGACGTTGCCA
>JBOFSL010000397.1:0-3856 GCA_051651525.1 Culicoidibacterales bacterium
CCCGCTTCTAAATCGACTCCTGCTGCTTTATATAACTCACTCATCTTTATTCCCCTATCATTTTCACTTTATTTTTTTTCACGGTTCGCCGCGTCGTATGATTCATATAAATTCGTTGGAAAATCACCATTAAAACAAGCAGTGCATTGTCCACAGTTTTTACCAAGATTGCCACTTCGTCCGATTCCGCGAAGTAGACCTGGTAAGCTAATAAATGATAACGAATCAGCTTCAATATATTCAGCTAAAGCTTGCTCATCTAAGCGACTCGAAATTAATTCATCAAAAGTTGACATATCAACTCCATAAAAACATGGATACTTGATTGCCGGTGCCGCAATCCGAACATGGACTTCTGTTGCCCCTGCTTCTTTTAACATGCGGACGATTCGTTTTGATGTCGTTCCTCGTACAATTGAATCATCAATCATAATAATACGTTTACCGGCAACAATTGAACGGACTGCTGAAAGTTTCATTTTCACACCTTGTTCTCGAAGCTCCTGAGTTGGTTGGATAAATGTCCGACCAATATAACGGTTTTTAACAAGCCCAATTTCGTAGGGAATCCCGCTCACTTCTGAGTAGCCAATCGCCGCTGAAATACTTGAGTCTGGCACACCAATCACAATATCAGCATCAACTGGTGATTCTTTCGCTAAAATATGACCAGTATTCCGACGAGCACGATGCACATTAATCCCTTCAATGTCACTATCTGGACGTGAGAAATAAATGTATTCCATCGAACACATCGCATGCGTCGTGTTTTGAGCATACGCCGTTGAAGTTAATCCGTGTTTATTGACAGTGATGACTTCACCTGGGAGTACATCGCGAATGAATGTGGCACCAACAATATCAAGTGCACATGTTTCTGAAGCGAAAATGTAAGCCCCGTTTAACATCCCAATCGATAATGGCCGTAAGCCGTGGCGATCACGTGCGACATACAACGTCTCTCCATGAAGAATTACAAAAGCAAATGCTCCTTCAAGCAATTGTAATGATTCGCATAACCGTTCAACCATCGTCCCTTGTTTTCGAAATAATAGATGGGCGAGAATCTCTGTATCTGATGTCGCTTGGAAAATACTTCCTTGTTGCTCTAAATGACACTTCAATTCATGGGCATTCACAATATTTCCATTGTGAGCAATTCCTAAGTCACTCCCCGTAAAACGTTGGAATAATAATGGCTGAACATTATTATATCCAGCTCCGCCTGCGGTTGCATAACGAACATGACCAATTGCATTGGCACCAGTCAAATTCTCAAGAATTTCATCATTATAAATTTCGCTAACTAAGCCTTCACCTTTATGTAAGTTTAATTGTATACCATTTCCACTAATGATTCCGGTGCCCTCTTGTCCTCGATGTTGTAAACTATGAAGTCCGTAGTATGCTAATCGACTTGCTTGTGGATGATTATAAACGGCAAAGACGCCGCATTCTTCATGTAATTCTCCAAACATGCTGTGCCTCCTAGCCTAATAAGCGTGCAAGAATTTCTTCATACGCTTGTGTTACATCACCTAAATCTTGACGGAAACGATCCTTATCTAATTTTCGTGCTGTCGACTGTTCCCAGAAGCGGCATGAATCAGGACTAATTTCATCAGCTAATACAATCGTGCCATCTGTTTTTGTCCCAAATTCAATTTTGAAATCGACTAAATCAATTCCTAAATTTGCAAAACGTTGTTGTAATAATTCGTTGATTTGTAATGTTAATTGTTTAACTTCAGCCAATTGTGGTGCTGTAATTAAACCTAACACAACCGCGTGATCATCATTAATCAACGGATCACCAAGCTCATCCTTTTTATAGCATAATTCGAAGATTGGTTGCTCAAAGCGCGTTCCTTCTTCAATTGCTAAGCGCTTCGTTAAACTTCCCGTTGCAATATTACGAACGATGACTTCTAACGGAAAAATTGTAACTGTATGGCATAATTGCTCACGTTCATTGAGTTGTTCAATTAAGTGTGTTGGAATCCCATTTGCTGATAAGTACGCAAAGATTTCATGTGTAATTGCCGCGTTTAACCGTCCTTTATCAGTAATCACTGATTTTTTTATACCATTAAATGCCGTTGCATCATCTTTGTAATACATTACAACTTGCTCTGGATTTTTTGTTGCATAAATTTGTTTTGCTTTGCCCTCGTATAATAATTCCTGTTTCATCATTATTCTCCTTTTTCTTCCCCTGTAAAGTATGCGACACCGCTTGTAAATAATGGTTGTTCATGATTTCCTGGATGATTTTGAAAGACGCCATCACGGAATCGTTCACTATGTCCCATTTTCCCTAAAATTCGACCATCTAGACTTGTAATTCCTTCAATTGCTTGATATGAACCATTTGGATTATAGTTTGGATCCATTGTTGGTTGGCCATTGAAATCAACATATTGCGTTGCAATTTGACCATTCGCAAATAACTGTGCAATTGTTGCCTCATCAGCCATAAACTTCCCTTCACCATGTGAAATCGCAATATCATGAATTTGACCTGCATCACATTGTTGTAACCATGGTGATTTATTTGATGTTACTCGTGTTTGAACCATTCTTGCGACATGACGGTTATTATCATTACGGAATAATGTTGGATCATCTGCTTTGACAAGTTGTGCCTTCCCATGTGGTAATAACCCTGATTTAATTAATGCTTGGAACCCGTTACAAATCCCTAAAATTAAACCATCCCGCGCAAGTAGTTCATCGATTGCTTCGGCGATTTGTGCATTTTGTAATACAGTCGCAATATATTTTCCGCTCCCATCTGGCTCATCTCCGGCTGAGAATCCGCCTGAAATCATTAAAATTTGTGAACGGCGAATTTCGGCAGCAAATTGTTCAATCGCAACTTCAAGTTGAGCCGGCGTTTGATTGGCAATAATAATTTGCTGTGTTGTTGCGCCCGCTTTCGTAAACGCATATTGACTATCATACTCACAGTTTGTTCCGTAGAATACTGGTAAGCAGACATGTGGTTTGATTTCGCTTGCTGATTTCACAAGTGTTGGTGCTTGATAAATTGGTTGGTCTGGTAAAATCAGTGATTTCGGTTCAACTGTTAACGGATAAATTGGTGCAAGTGGTGCTTGCCACCATTGAATTAACGTATCAATTGCGAATGTTTGATCATTCACCGTTACCTGTGTCCCACCTGTTTGCCCAATTAATTCACAACCATCAATTGTTAATTGTGCAGGTGAAACAATTACGAAACTTCCATATTCACGTTCAAACATAGAGGCTGATGTTTGGATATTCATGCCAATCTTATTTCCAAATGTCATTTTTGCAAGAGTTGCAAATAACCCATCGGCTTTGACACTCGCAACAGCACTAACTTGCTTAGCGGTAATCAATTGTTGAATTTGATCGAAATGACGGTGTAATTGCTCATAATTTGGTGTTTGATCTTCGTGACGTTGATGTTTGAGGTAGTAGATGTACTCTCCTACTGCTTTAATTTCTGGTGACATCACCGCATGCGTTGTTCCTGTTGCTAAACCAAAAGCGATCAACGTTGGTGGAACATCTAACTCTTCAAAGCTTCCACTCATACTGTCTTTTCCACCAATTGCTGGTAGTCCAAATATATCTTGAGCTTGAATTGCTCCCAATAAGGCAGCGAATGGTTTTCCGAAACGTTTTGGATCGGCATTTAAACGTTCGAAGTACTCTTGGAATGAGAACCGTGTTTGCTGCCATGTTCCCCCACTTGCGACTAAACGACTTAACGCTTCGACAACTGCGTAACTCGCACCATGGAATGGTGACCATTTTGAAATCTCTGGATCAAAACCATGTGCTAAAAATGTTGCGGTCGTTGTCT
>JBOFSL010000398.1:0-11164 GCA_051651525.1 Culicoidibacterales bacterium
GAGTTCCTGATCAAACCCAAGCTGAAGTCATGAGTGATATTAGTAAATTCCTCGGGCTTGATGTCCAACATATTTCAACGTATGCCTTAATTATTGAACCACATACGAAATTTTATATTCAGCAAAATAAAGGGCAATTACTAGAAACAACTGATGAAGTAGAGGCAGAAATGTATGCAGAGATTAGCAAAGCGCTTTTGACTAATGGCTATGAGCAGTATGAACTCAGTAATTTTGCCCGTCCAGGATTTTCAAGTCGACACAATTTAACGTATTGGCAAAATTTACCATATTATGGTTTTGGGTTAGGTGCACATGGTTACCTTGATCAAGTCCGTTATGCGAATACGAAAGCAATTACGCACTATATTAAAACGCTGAGTGAAAATCAACGACCACTCGTGGAAAGTAATCGACTAACTCGCTTCGAACAAATTGAAGAAACAATCTTTTTAGGGCTTAGAACACGAATTGGCGTGAACAAAGTAAGCTTTGAACAACGTTTTGGAATTCCGTTAGCTGAGATGTATGGTCCAATTATTACTGAACACGTTCGTAAAGGATGGATTATTGAAACAGCTGAGACAATTACGTTAGCACCAGATACGCTCTTTATCGCCAATCAAATTATGAGTGATTATTTATTGTAGTGTATATAGAAAAAGCTTCATTTGATACCAATGAAGCTTTTTTGAACTACTTTTAAAAAGTGAATCGAAGTTTCTTTTTAGTTGATTTTGTTTCTCGTTGTTTCGTAGTAAGCGATTGTTTTTCAGTTGGATTTCTCCTGCAATTATGGTAAGAAAAGAAAAAGAGGATCAAGACATTATTGCAACTTTATTAAAATTAGGTCAAGCTGTGGAAGCGACGGGGGATTACGCAATCACAATTAGCAGAATTTATCGGGATAACGAAAACATCAGTATCGAAATGGAAGAGAGGGCAAAGTTCCCCGAGATTTTATTGTTATCAAAACTAGCAGTCTACTATGCTGTAAGTGTAGATGACTTGCTTAGGTATGAACGACAACTAAATAGACGGCAAATTCAATAATGCTATTATGAATGAGCGAGTGATGCGAATCATCTGTACGAGCAAGGCATGGAGCAATCGGAGGAACTCGTAAAAAATACTATGCATGTTAGCCATTCTGATTACAAGTAGCATTATTGTGGCTGAACCATGTCAATCTTGCCACAACTGCACTACGACGAAAGCAAGTGTTTGAGCAAATTAAAAATCTGTGTTAACACATTCAGCAAGAAAGTAAGGAACTGAAGGCGAGTCAAGATGCGTGTATGCTCGAAGCCATGTCAGTATCTGCCAACACACTTACTGACAGCACAAGCAGTTTTGATGGATCCATCGAAATCAGTACATATCAATCGCCATTGATATGTAGCTTTATCATGAGTTTGTGTTTACTTATTAGTGCAATAATGATTTTCAATAAAAAAACTTTATCAATTAAAAGCCTAAGCAAGCGATTCAATTGTTTAGGCTTTTTAATTGATGTATAAGAATAACACCACAGAGATATGAGGAAATGATGGCTAATTTTAAAAAAAGCGAGTCAAAAAACGAAAAATCAGGTATACGTATTTTCATAAAAAGAAAGCGGGAGGTAGAATGCAAGTGTTTATCGGTTGTGCTTTGACGAATTTTAGTAAAAATAAAGTTGAAAATTGGCAAAAGGAAATAAAATTAAGCTCAAATTCCCAAATGATTTTAGAAAGAAATTTTGATACAACACTCTTCTATAGTGGTGAACTCACAGATGAGGAATTAGCACGATATATTACCGAATTAAAGGCAGTTCAGTGTCAAAAAATCACAAATTTAACAGTGAAAATCATAAAAAAAATTGTTAAAAAGCGTAGAGCAATTATTGTTTTATCATTAGAGAATACTGATTAAATCAAGGCTGATCGGGAGTTGTAAATTCAAGTTACCAAACAAATAGGATTACCACAGGCCGAAGAAATGGATTTTCAGCTGTATGTGACACTAGCACGCCAAAAAGTGTTAGTGTCAGAAAGAAAATTTGAACATTAACAGACAATTGAAACAAAAAGTCTAATGATTTTCACATCTAAAAGTGTATTTATTGATAGCTACTACAAAAAAGTTGCTAAATTATTAGTTTAAAATTATTTTTTTGTTTTTAAGGAAAACACTAGCTTTTTTGCTTGAAAAAGTTTAAAATTAAGGGCGTACATATTAAAAGTAATGTGTAGATTTAAAAAGGAGGAAATAGAGTGATGAAGCAAGAAATGATCAGCATGATTCTAGCCGGCGGACAAGGTAGTAGATTAAAAGAAATGACGAAAGCAATTGCAAAGCCAGCAGTACCATTTGGGGGACGTTATCGTATTATTGATTTTGCTTTGAGCAACTGTACAAACTCTGGGATAGATACGATTGGGGTACTGACACAGTATCGTCCATTCCAATTAAATGCACATATCGGGGTTGGTGCACCTTGGGATTTAAACCATTCAAAAGGTGGGATATCAATGTTACCACCACATGCGACAGAAAATGATGCTGAATGGTATCGTGGAACGGCTCATGCGATTTACCAAAATATTGAATTTATTGATCAATATCAACCGGAACATGTCCTTATTTTATCTGGTGACCACATTTATAAAATGAATTATGATAAAATGTTACAATTCCATAAGAAAAAAGATGCAGATTGTACAATTGCAACTTTAGAAGTACCTTGGGAAGAGGCAAGTCGTTTTGGAATTTTAAATACAGATGCTGATTATAATATTGAAGAATTTGATGAAAAACCAGAAAACCCACGCAGTAATTTAGCTTCAATGGGTATTTATATTTTCAAATGGTCAGTTTTACGCGAGTATTTAGTGATGATGGAAGCAGCAAATATGCCGTCTGATGATTTTGGACATGATGTCTTACCAAAAATGTTAGCTGATGGGAAAACAATGTCTGCATATCCGTTCAAAGGATATTGGAAAGATGTTGGAACGCTAAATAGTTATTGGGAAGCGAATCTTGATATGATTTGTCCAAAACATGAATTAAACTTACATGATCGTAGCTGGATTGTGTACAGTCAAAGTTTTGATTATCCACCACAAAACATCACACAAACAGGTAACGTGAAACATTCAACAGTTGTTGATGGTTGTAAAGTTTCTGGTACCGTGAACAAATCAGTATTATTCCCAGGAGTAATTATTGAAGAAGGTGCAATTGTGGAAGAGTCAGTATTAATGGCAAACGTTCACGTCAAAAAAGGTGCAATTGTCCGTAAAGCGATTATTATGGAAAATACTGAAGTCCCAAGTTATGCACAAGTAATAGGTGATGAAGAAGAAGTTACACTTTATTTTGGGGAGGGTAAATAAAATGCAAAAAGTATTAGGAATTATCAATTTAAAAGATACAACAAATAATTTTCAAGGCTTAACAACACATCGTCCAGTTTCATCATTGGCATATGGAAGCCGTTATCGTGTAATTGACTTTACATTATCGGCATTAGTTGGACATGGTGTACGTTATGTTGGAATGTTTTCATCAAAACCATACCGCTCTTTAATTGAGCACATTGATACAGGACGGTATTGGGGACTTGATCGTAAAATTGGAGGATTAAATCGTCTTTACCAAACAGATGATGAAAATGGGTTTGTCGCTTCAGAAATTTCAAATTATTATGCAAACCTTGATTACATCGCTTCAACAAAAACAGAAGATGTAGTAATCACGAGTGGTGACATTGTTTGGAATCCAAATCTTGAAGAAATATACAGTGAGTGGCAAGCAAGCGGTGTAGACGCAATGATTGTATACAAACGTATGGAAAATAATGATTCAAATTATAGCAAAGGTACCATTTTAACAACTGACGATGCTAAAATGGTAACAAGTTTTGGCATTAATGGTGGATTACAAGACGAAGTTAATTACTCATTAGGTACGTTCTTTATGAAAAAAACGTTATTCGAACAACTCATTCGTGAAGCTGTAGAAATTACACGTTGCCGTACACTTCAACAAATTATCGAAATGAAGTTAGATAGTTTAACAATTAAAGCGTACGAATATGAAGAAAATGCCTATCATATCCGGACATTAGAAGGCTACTATAAAGCAAATATGGCTTTATTAGAACCGACAATTTGGGAAGACATCTTTAATACAGATAAACCGCAAATTTCAACCAAAGGGAAAGATGAAGTGCCAACATATTACGGTGGTGAATCAGTAGTTGAAAATACAATTATTGGAACTGGAACAATTATCGAAGGAACAGTAAAAAATAGCTTATTGTCACGCCGTGTTGTGATTGAAGAAGGTGCCGTAGTTGAAAATAGTATTATCTTAAAGGGGTGTGTTATTCGTAAAGGTGTACACTTAAATAATGCAATCATTGATAAGAATAGTGATATCGGAAATGAAATTCAATTAAACGGAAGCTCAAACTTCCCATTTGTTGTGCCGAAACGCACAATCATGCGCTAATTACTTTTCGAAAAAAGAATTTTAGTCAAAAGCTAAACTAGGGCAAAATAGTGTAGTGATCGTACTAAATTTTCAAAAAAATCAAGTTTGTGAAAAAGGGAAGTGTTCGTTGAACGACGGCACAAGAAATAAAATTTAAAATCAAAGAGTATCATTCATCAAAAAGCCAGTCGAAACCGATTGGTTTTTTGATTTGCAAAAAATTAACGCTTAAAAAACGAAAGATTAACAGAATATGAGTATAATAAAAATAGGAAGTAAATGTATCAGAAATAAATTGAAAAATATACTAAAAAAAGGAGTAAATGATAATGAAACAGCGACCAATTTTCACAAAAATTCAATCCCAACATTTTTTTAACCGTGAGGCAAGTTGGCTGCAATTCAATGAACGTGTTCTCGATGAGGCAAAAAATCCGAAAACACCGATTTTAGAGCGTTTAAAATTTTTGGCAATTTTCCAATCGAATTTAGATGAATTCAATATGGTTCGTGTGGCGAGTTTAAAAACACAAGTTCGATTAGGCGTTGAAAGTGTTGATTCGCGCACACAAATGACATCAAAAGAACAGTTGGAAATGATTTATAAAAAAACTGAACGGTTATTTAAAGATGCTGCAAAAATGTATCGATTGTTATTTGAACATCCCGATTTACGGCAATATAATAGTGGGATTTTTGATTTTACTGCATTACGACAAGACGAACAAATGCAAGCAACACATTATTTTGAAGCAACAATTTTACCATTATTGAAAGTAACGTATATTGATAGAAATACAAAATTGCCGAGCTTAAAAAACAAACGGATGTATATTGGAGCAATGTTAGCCGATGAAGCATTTGTGATTATTCGTGTACCGGAACAACTGCCACGACTGATTACCTTAAACGATGAAAATACACGATTTATTTTATTGGAAAACTTAATTCAAGCCCATATGCAAAAAATTGTCGATGCTGACTTGTTAACTTATTCAGCTTTTAGAATTTTGCGTAATTATGATTTAGATCTAATTTACGATGAAGCTGATGATATTATTGAAACAATTCAAGAGCAGTTAGAGAAGCGAAAAAAAGGATTTGTTGTTGGCCTGCAAATTGAATATGATGAAGAAAATCGGAATCACTATATTATCCAACGGCTCAAACAAAAACTTGGAATTCAAGAGGCCGATGTCTATGAATTTATTGATACACCAATTGATTTATCATTTCTCTTTGCTTATTATAGTCATGTGATACACAAATATCCGGAATTTGCGTACCAACCATTGATACCTCAACATCCACAAATGATTGATGCTGAAGAATCGGTCTTTAATCAAATTTTGATCAAGGATCGTTTTGTGTATCACCCATTTGAATCTTTTGAATCTAGCGTTGTTCGCTTTTTAGAAGAGGCTGCTTTAGATCCGTATGTGACCGAAATAAAACAAACGATTTACAGGTTGAGTGCCGATTCACAAATTGCGGAAATTTTAAAAAAAGCGCGTCAAAAAGGGAAGAAAGTCAGTGTCATGGTTGAGTTGAAAGCTCGTTTTGATGAACAAAATAATATTGAAATTGCCAAAGAATTTGAAGAACTTGGAATAGAAGTAATCTATAGTGAAGCGCGATTTAAAGCTCATAGTAAAATTATTTTAGCAATTCGCGAGATTAATGGGGAAAAGCAGTACTTTACACATATCGGAACGGGGAATTATAATGAATCAACGGCAACGTTGTATACTGATTGTGGTGTGTTCAGCGCCAACCCACGAATTGGTCGTGATGCTGAAGTCTTTTTCTACGCGTTAAAAGAGCATGTGCGGAATATCCCGTTAGACATTTTACTTGCATCACCAAATAATATTGCAGAACAGTTACTAGATCGGATTGATCAAGAGATTGTGTATCACCAAATGTATGGTGATGGATATATTATTTTCAAAGTGAATTCACTGACGTATCAACCAATCATTGAACGGCTATATGCGGCATCGCAAGCAGGTGTGAAAATTGATTTGATTATTCGTGGGATTTGTTGCCTTCGGCCACAACTGCCAGTCATTAGCGAAAATATTCGGGTCATTAGTATTATTGGCCGCTATTTAGAACACTCACGAATTTATTATTTCAACCATCATCAGGATGAACAAGTTTTTGTTTCATCAGCTGATTTAATGGGCCGTAATCTTGAGCGCCGCTACGAATTGGCTACACCAGTACAAGATTGGGATATTAAGCAACGAATTTTAGCGTCCTTGCAAATTATGCTCGTTGATAATGTCAAAGCTCGTGAACTCGATGCCGATGGTCGTTATCATTTACGATTGCTCAGTCTTGGTGATGCGTTAATTGATAGCCAAGTGATTTTATTTGAACAAGCAATGGTGACACAACTACCAACTCGTGAAATTGTACAGCAAGAAGTTGAAGTTCAAGTTCAACAAGAAG
The DNA here is from genome assembly GCA_051651525.1 of Culicoidibacterales bacterium. Taxonomy (GTDB): domain Bacteria; phylum Bacillota_I; class Bacilli_A; order Culicoidibacterales; family ZOR0006; genus ZOR0006. The sequence continues at coordinate 6,943 of JBOFSL010000398.1, forward strand.
AACCACAGAAAAAACGGTGGAATTGGAAATTGTGGTAAAAAAATTCAAAGGGAAAGATTCAAGGAATGAATGCTACTTTTTCTTTGATTAAGAGCGCATAAGTATTATCAATTTAAGAGAGAAATTGGTGTTAGTGCTGCTCAATAAAATGCGTTTTAAACATGCTAAAAGTATTAAATAATTTCAATAACTATGATATAATCAAAAAGATATTATCTTGAATCAGAGTGAAAAGGTGGTTTAACATACATGAAAACAGGAAGTAAAAATGCATATTTATTAACAACTGAACAACAACAAGCGGGTTATCAGTGGTGGTGGCATAGTTTTACAGCACATCATCGTGAGACGAAATTAGCAAAAAGTTTCTTTGTTCAATATTTGATTTTAAATCCTGGACGTGGGAGTGCAACGCCGCAATTTACGGATGAAACAATGGGTCAATTACCAGCGTATGCTGCAATCAAAGTCGGGACTTGGGGTCAAGACGCTTGCGAAATCGTGCAATATTATGGGACCGAAGCATTCCAAGGGAATTCACAACAAATGCAAGTCATCATTGGCGAAGCATACGCGGATGATAATGCAATTTTTGGTGAAATTAATGTTCATACAACGGATGAAAATCCAAATGTACCGAGTGTAACCGGAAAAGTGATTTGGAATTTACGGGTCAATAAACGCTTATCATATGATGCTGTTAATCAAAAGCTGCCATTAATTGGGAAACGTAAACAACCGAAAATGGATTGGTATGTTGAGGGAATGTATACTGAATATGCAGGGACAATTGTTTTCAATGGAGAACTGTACGATGTTATGCCAGCAACAAGCTGCGGATACCAAGATAGTAATTGGGGAACTGATTTTTCGAATCCATGGGTTACGTTAAGTTGTAATAATTTCAAAAATCCAATAACAGGAGTACATGCGAATTTAACAAGTCTTGTTGTTGGCGGTGGGCGCTTAGGTCAAGCGAACCGAACACTTGAGCGTAAAGTTGTCATTGCTTTTTCTCATCAAGGAACATTGTATGAATATAATGTTGCAAAACTTTTGGATAAAGTGAAACAAGATGTTTCATGTGTAGAAACGACAGAAACGATTGAGTGGCAAATTACAGCGATGAACCGTGAAAGCAAAATTGAAATTCAATTTAGTTGTCCAAAAGCTGAGATGCTTGAACTTCATTACGAAAATCCTGAAGGTATCTTTGTGTATGACCGCTTATTAAGTGGGGCAACAGCATGTGGGACTGTAAAATTATATGAAATGAAAGAAAAAAATTATAAACTTATCGCAACATTTGAAGGCCATGATGCACAATGTGAATACGGTATCCGTGAAAATATTGAAGCGTAATAGCTGAGTTGTGGTTAGAAAAATAGTTGTCATCTAAAGGAGTAGAAAATATGCAATTAAATAAATTAATTGATCACACAATTTTAAAGCCAGAAACGGTACAATCACAAGTTGAAGTTATTTGCCAAGAAGCGTTAAATTACGATTTCGCATCTGTTTGTATCAATCCAACTTGGGTTAAGCTTACGAGTCAGTTATTAGCAGAAAGCGACGTTAAAGTTTGTACAGTAATTGGGTTCCCGTTAGGAGCGAATACGCCAGAAGTGAAAGCTTTTGAAACAAAAGATGCGATTGAGAATGGTGCTCAAGAAATTGATATGGTTATCAATGTTGGCGCTGCAAAAGCAGGTGACTGGGCATTAGTTGAACGTGATATCCATGCAGTAGTTGAAGCGGCAAATAAAACATTAGTAAAAGTAATTATTGAAACATGTTTGTTAACAGATGAAGAAAAAATCAAAGCTTGCTTTGCGGCAGTTGCGGCAGGTGCTGATTATGTGAAAACTTCAACAGGATTCTCAACAGGTGGTGCAACAATTGCTGATGTGCAATTAATGCGCGAAACTGTTGGACCAGATATTGGTGTCAAAGCAAGTGGTGGTGTGCGTTCATATGAAGATATGGAAGCAATGGTCCAAGCTGGAGCGACACGAATTGGAACATCAAGTGGTGTCTTATTAATGCAACATAAAACAGCAAATACTGATTACTAATTGATTGAAACACCAAGTGGAACTTGGTGTTTTTCTTTGGTAAAATAAGAAGAAATTCGGGAACACGATACGTTTTTTAATTAAGGAATGGAATTTCACAAAAACTAGTTGTCAAAAATAAAAAAATAAGCTATAATATCAAAGTAACTGTTTGTATATAGCATCAAACACAGCAATGTATGTAGCTGTATACTACTTTGCGAATGCTATCACAGAAGGGAGGCAAACAATTATGTCTTCAAAAACTGTAGTACGCCAAAATGAGACAATCGAGGACGCATTACGTCGCTTCAAACGTAGCGTTGCGAAATCAGGAACTTTAGCTGAAGCTCGCAAACGTGAGTATTATTTAAAACCTGGAGTACGCGCTCGTAAAAAACAAGAAGAAGCTCGTAAAAAGAACCGCTACTAATAATGGCGTTCAAGCTAGTCAATAGACTAGCTTTTTTTTGCCGTTTTTTACGTTAGAAGTGGAAAAACGTGACGGAAAAATAGTTTTAATATGATAAAAATTTATTATAACAATGTATTATCTCTCTACTTGTAAAAAAACATGTCATTTTTCGGAAAAAAATCACCAAAAGATGAAAAACTCTAAAAAAAACTTTTCTTTCACAAGTTAATCAATTAGAATGAAAAAAACAAGAAAACAAAGGAGAGAAAACAATGGGTATTGTAGAAAAACTAAGTCAAATGGTAGAGCCATTAAATCAATTAATTATCTCGATGAATGATTTTATGTGGGCAAATATTTTAATCGCTGTGCTATTAGGTGTAGGAATTTATTTTACAGTTCGAACAAATTTTGTTCAAGTTCGTTATTTTAAGGAAATGCTCCGGTTATTAAGTGATCGTGGAGCGAAAGAGAAAAAAGCAAAAGATATTTCATCATTTCAAGCGTTTTGTATTAGTACCGCCTCTCGTGTAGGAACCGGAAATATTGTTGGTGTAACGATTGCAATCGTTATGGGTGGACCAGGTGCTGTATTCTGGATGTGGCTTGTTGCCTTTATCGGAGGAGCATCAGCATTTATTGAATCAACCCTAGCGCAGTTATACAAAGAAAAGGCAGCCGATGGAACATATGTAGGTGGACCTGCTTATTATATGGAAAAAGGCTTGAAGAGCCGGTGGATGGGAATTAGCTTTGCTATTTTAATTACTATCAGTTTCGGGCTAGTGTTTAATGCCGTGCAAGCAAATACAATTGCGATGTCATTAAATACAACGTTTGCACTTGATCGTGGAGTTGTCGCATTGATTGTTTCAGCATTAACGGGAGTTGTTATTTTCGGTGGAATTAAACGAATCGCGAAAGTATCAGAAGTTTTATTGCCAATAATGGCAGGTGCCTATCTTTTATTGGCTGGGTTCATCGTTATTACGAATCTTGATGCAATCCCTGTTGTATTGAGTTTAATCTTTAAAAACGCATTTGGATTAGAACAAATCGTTGGTGGGACATTAGGTGGTGTGATTTCACTTGGTGTAAAACGAGGATTGTTCTCAAATGAAGCGGGGATGGGAAGTGCACCAAACATCGCTGCAACAGCTAAAGTTTCACATCCAGTGAAACAAGGATTGATGCAAGCACTTGGTGTCTTTACAGACACATTATTAATTTGTACAGCAACAGCCTTTATGGTGTTGCTACCTGTTGGTGGTGTCATTGACGCTGGTTCAGCAGAAGGAATTGTGATTGTGACAACTATTTTAGTCAATGAACTCGGATCGTGGGCTGGAGTCTTCTTAAGTGTTTGTACAACATTCTTCGCATTCAGTTCGATTGTCGGACTGTACTATTATGGTGAAACCAACATTGAATTTATTAGTAAGAAAAAAATGTATTTACCGATTTATCGATTTGCGGTCGTTGGAATGGTATTCTTCGGAGCTGTTGCGGAATTAGCGGTAGTTTGGAACTTAGCTGATTTATTTATGGGATTCATGACGTTACTGAATTTAGTTGCTGTTGTATTACTTGGTAAGCACGCTTTGAAATTATTAAAAGATTACGATGATCAGAAAAAAGCGGGGATAGTTGATCCAATCTTCACAATTGCAAATGTTACAGGTATTGAAAATGTAACCGAATGGGATGCTTTGGAAGACGAAGAAGAACAAGATAATGAACTTGATCTTCAATC
>JBOFSL010000399.1:0-1514 GCA_051651525.1 Culicoidibacterales bacterium
GAGGCAAGCGTGTATTTAAACGGTATTCAGATGAAAGTGAATTTATTCTGTATGCGATTATGCAACAGTGCTGCCATTTTCGTAAAAGCCTATTATCGCCAAAATGAAGAAAGTTTTTTAGAAGCGAATGTCTCTGGATTTCACTTTTTTGGTGGCGCTCCGCGAAAAGTTATCTTCGATAATGCGAAAGTTGCGGTCAAAGACGGCTTTGGAGCTCATGCACAACCACAACGACGGTATCGTGAATTATCGGCACATTATGCTTTTAAAACCGAATTTTGTAATGTCGCATCAGGTCATGAAAAAGGCTTGGTTGAAGGTTTAGTTGGATATATTCGCCTAAACCATCTTGTACCATTACCGAAATGCCAAGATATCGATGAATTAAATGAATTTCTTGAATTAGCCTGTCAAAAATATATGCACCATAAAATTGAAGGTCGGAGTCAAAAGGTTGGCGAAATGTTTGAAATTGAACAGCCATATTTGACACCACTGCCTGCGTATACTTTTGATGCAAGTAAGGTGAACACGAGAAAAGTGAACAACTTTTCGACGGTGAGTTTTGATTATAATCGGTATTCAGTACCAGTCATATATGCAGGTAAAACCGTGAGTGTAAAAGGCTATGGGAATCAAATTGAGGTGTATTATCAACATGAGAAAATCGCACAATATACCCGTGCTTACACACGTGACGAAACATACTATGAACTGGAACATTATATGCCACTGATAGACAAACGACCACGGAGCGTATTCAATGCCCAACCGGTTAAGGATACGATGAGTGCCGATATTCTCAAACTTGGAGAACGTTTGTCTGGTCCACGAGAAATGGTTCGACTCTTACGATTATGTCTTGATCATGGTGGTAATAACGTATTGATAGCGTGTCGAAAACTAAGTAATGGTGAGTTAACCGTTGATCAAATCCAAATGATACTGACAAAGCCACTTGTGCCAAAACAAGCAAATATTACCGATCTAGTTGCCGTAAAAAAAGTTACCCTTAGTGATTATGATGGTTTATTCCGAGGAGGGAAAAATGTCTGATTTTGCTGTAAACCGTGAACTTATAAAATTATATGCCAAACAATTAAAGACGCCAACACTGATGAATTTTGAAAGTATCGTGCGACAACTGCAGCCTAGTGATGGATATGATGAATTTTTAAAACAATTATTAAAAATCGAACTTGACCAAAGGCAAGAGAATCTTCAAAATCGCCGAATTAAAAGTGCAAAGTTTCCAAGCTTTAAAACTTTAGATGAATTTGATTTTGAACGTTTGGAAGTTGTGTCACCCGCGTATGTCAATGAATTGGCGAATTGTGATTTCATCAATCAAAAACAAAATATTGTTATGATTGGAAACTGCGGTTCTGGAAAAACACATCTTGCGATTGGATTAGGATTACGTGCTTGTGAAGCAGGTATGAATGTCAGATTTTACACAGCGGTAGGTTTGGCAACTGAACTCATGGAAGCTTTTCAAGAAGGACGTTTATCAC
>JBOFSL010000400.1:0-1165 GCA_051651525.1 Culicoidibacterales bacterium
ATTAGGCTTTGTTATTGGTACGCTAATTGGTTACAAGTATCCATATTACCAAATGATAGTTCGAAAAAAGCAAGAGGATCTTGTGCGGACGTATATGTTTCCAACATTTCTCAAAAATTTTTTAAATATTTTAGAGATTAATGGGAATGTTTATCAAACATTGCGTGAGACAACCCAATATACCGATGAACCACTGAAAAGTGCAGTTCCAAAATTAGTTCAAGCAGTTGAAAATGATAAAACGCAACAGCCATATCGTGAATTTGCACAGTATATTGGAACGCAAGAAGCAATCCAAATTATGGGAGTGATTTATCAATTTACAACAGTTGGTTTGGATGTAGCTAAATTACGCAAATTGAATGAAACGGTTGATAAATTACAAGAGAATAAATTGAATGAACTCATCACATATAAAGTTGTGCACCTTGAGCGCTATTCAAACTTTCCAGTTGTTATTACATTGTTATACACGATGAGTTTTGTTGGAACATTGCTCTATATCCATCTGAATACAGTTATGGATATGCTCTAGGAGGTGGCGTATGTTTGATTGGCTTTGGGATCAACTGCTAGGAGGCGCTTGGTGGCTTGTCGAAGGAATTACATTTTTCACGGATGAAATGTGGAATGGAGTGTATGCCCTGATTTCACCTGAAACGATGAATAATATTTTAAATTTACCAATTGTTGAGCAAGTGTTAACAGCGACAATTACGCTCGGTTCTGCTCTGATTATTTTGAGCTTAGTGGTAACATTACTCAAAAATATGATTGAATTAGATGGTCAACATAATACATTGATATATCGCCGTGCAATTTTTGCAGTGATTTGGATGAGTTTATCGCTAGCTGTTTTTCAGTTTTCAGTACCAATTGCTGGGAAACTAACTCAAGCAGCAGCTTCAATATCAGGAACAACGACGGCAAATAAAATGGCGATTTCTTCCAATATTGTTTCAAGTTTATTGGCACAATCAACAAGTAACCCGCAAACATATCAAAAACAAATTTTAGAACAAATGCAAAAGAAAACGTTTAATCCAGCATTGCGTTGTCAAGATAGCAAAGGGATGTGCAAAAGTGGTGTTGATGCTAAAGCCCACGTCTTTAATGTAGGTGTTATTTTCATCGCAGGTTTGATTTCAGCACTGGTAGGTGTTTT
>JBOFSL010000401.1:0-23306 GCA_051651525.1 Culicoidibacterales bacterium
GTCGTTACTAGCGGCTATTCACTGATTAAATTAGCTAATGAGCTCGCTCGGCGGAGCTTAACGGGATTTGAATGGGCCGGAGGTGTCCCAGGAAATATCGGTGGTGGTATTTTCATGAATGCTGGAGCGCATGGTCGTGAAATGCAAGATAATCTCGTGCGAGTACATGTGATGAATCGTGAAGGCGAAACATTCTGGTTACAAGCAGATGAGTGTGAATTTTCATATCGGACATCACTTTTCCAAAACCATCGTGATTGGGTTATTTTAGAAGCTGTCTTCCAATTTGAAGTTGGTGAAACAACGGAAATTAAAGCGAAAATGGAAGCGTGGCGGAAACGACGGAAAGATACTCAGCCATTACAATTACCAAACTGCGGAAGTGTATTCCGGAATCCAGAACCATATTTTGCTGGTCAATTAATTGAAGAACTTGGTTTAAAAGGGAAATGTATTGGTGGCGCACAAATTAGTGAACAACACGCAAATTTCATCGTCAATATTGATGAAGCCACTGCAAAAGATATTGCGGAGCTTATCGAATTGGTGCAAACACGTGTACAAGAAACATATGGTGTCGTTATGCATCAAGAAGTTGAGTATTTTAACTGGTAATGAACGAACCAACAAAACCAAAAGCATACGCATATGTCGTCCCTAGCCAGCAAATCCAAGATCATGAACCGATTCAAGTTGAAGCTTTTGATAAAATTCGTCAGCAGAAACAACAACAAAAACAGAAAAAAACACAGAAGTTATGGTATTTCGGCTTAATTAGTGTTGGAGTTATTATCTTTTTAAATTCACCATTAGCGCAAGTCAGTGAAATAACGGTAACGGGTAATCAATACATTAGCAAACAATTTGTTATTGAACATTCCCAAATTGAAATTGGGAACCATTTTTATTGGTTGAACAATTTTCAAATAGAGCAACAGCTTGAAACTGATCCTCTAATTGCAAACGTCACGATGAAACGTCGTTTTGGGAATGAAATTGAATTTATTGTTGAAGAAACAAAAATTATGGGAATTACCCAAACTGAAACTGAGAAAATGTGGATTTTAGCGACAGGTGAGCTTGTTTCAATTCAGAGTGATATTCGATTAAACGTGCCATATTTTCGAAATTGGGATGAAACCAATGGAAAATTACTATTTGAAAATTTAGCGAAAATCCCAACGGATGTGCAACGTCAAATTTCAGAAATTGCATTTAATGGGAATGAAACCGATCCAGAACAGCTCCAATTATATATGCGTGATGGAAATTTAGTCACAATCAGCATTCGGCAAATTCCAGATAAACTCGTATTTTATTTCTCAATTGTCGAAGCTTTAGGCAATAAACGGATGCATATCCACTTAGAAGCAGGCAACTATGCCGTTTCATTGTAAAAAAAAGTACGAAAAGTACGTTTTAGGTTTTAAGTTAATTTTGAATGTAGTATAATAAAACAGAAAATGTAATTTGAATTAAAAAACAAGGGGGTCTTATTGTGGCGAATGGAAATGCCTACACAGCCTTAGAAATCGGTAGTAGCACAATAAGACTTGTGGTAGCAGAAATTGTCAATGGTCGGCTCAACGTCATTGCAGCTAATAGCGTACCTACACAAGGATATTCAAAAGGAATTGTCACGAACGCAGATCAATTATCACAAGTTATTCAAAAATTAGTAATTCAAACACAACAATTTATCAATCAGGACATAGCAAGTGTGATTGTCACAATTCCGAGTAGCCAAGCAACAATTATTCCCGTCGAAGTGACGCTTGCAGTTGAAAATCATGCTAATGAAATTACAAGTGAAGACATTAGTAAATTATTTACCAGTGCTGCAAGTAAATTACGCTCGAGACATGATGAATTTGTGAATGTTTTCCCAATTGATTTTCAAGTTGATGGTGTTGGTGGAATTAGTGATCCAAAAGGATTACTCGGACTCCAACTTGGGATGAATGGAATGGTTGTTACAACGCCAAAAAGTTTATTTATTCAATTGTTAACAGCCGTTGAAAAAGCAGGTTTACAAATTATCGATACATTCCCGGCCTTTTTAGCAGATGCTGAACACATTCTGCATGAAGATGAGCCATTAAAAGGTGTGATTACGATTAATATCGGTCACGAAATGACGAGTATTACATTATTTGATAATGGTTACGCTCAAAAAATTCGGACAACGAAAATCGGCTCACAATTAATCGATAATGATATTGCTTATGTCTACGGGGTAACTAAAGAGATAGCACGCAAAATCAAACTTGATTATGGATATGGAAATATTGAACAAGCAACAAAGTATAAAGTCTGTGATTTAATTGAAGAAGACGCCATGATGAAAATTAGTGAATTTGATCTTGCTCAAATTATTGAACCAAGAATGGAAGATATGCTGAATTCAATCAAGGCAGAAATTGATAAAATGGCATTACTCGATCAGTATCCGGTTGTATTTACTGGTGGTGCTTTAGAAATGCTTGGTATTCAAAAAGTTATTCAGAGTGTCTTTGCTAACGCAAAAGTTGTTCAGCCATCTGTGTTAGGGGTGCGGACGAATGAGTATACAACAGCACTCGGTGTAATTGAACTTGCACATCAACGTGCAAAATTAACGAACCGAACATTATGTTCAATTCAGTTCAATCAAGCAATTCGCAAAAAAACCCAAGAAGAAGAGCCGAAAGACGATAAATTTTGGAATCGTATTGTGAATTACTTTTTTGATTAATTAACCTAGGAGGAAGAAAAATGAACGATTACAATCCAATGACTTCATTTATGTCATTTGATATACAAGATGAAAATGTATTAGCGAAAATTAAAGTTGTCGGAGTTGGTGGCGGTGGAAACAATGCTGTTGACCGTATGATCGAAGAAGGTGTACGTGGAGTAGAATTCATTAACTGTAATACTGACTTACAAGTATTACATCGTTCGAATGCACAACACAAAATCCAATTAGGAAAAGATTGTTCACGTGGCCTAGGTGCGGGAGCAAATCCTGAACTTGGAAAACGCGCTGCTGAAGAAAGTCGCCAAGAAATCGAGCAAGTATTGGAAGGCGCTGATATGGTCTTTGTTACTGCTGGGATGGGTGGAGGTACCGGAACTGGTGCTGCACCAGTAATCGCCGCAATTGCCCGCGAATTAGGTATTTTAACAGTTGGAATCGTGACGCGTCCGTTCTCATTTGAAGGACGTAAGCGTTATGAACATGCAATGTCAGGTTTACAAAGCTTAAAGCAAAATGTTGATACATTAATTGTGATTCCTAATGATCGGTTATTAGAAATTGTTGACCGTACAACACCAATTTTACAAGCATTTAAACATGCGGATAAAGTTTTATTACAAGGTGTGCAAGGATTATCTGAAATCATTGCTGTTCCTGGACTAATTAACCTTGACTTCGCTGATGTTCGTACAGTTATGTACGATAAAGGTGCAGCTTTAATGGGAATCGGAAGCGCAACAGGTGAAAGCCGTGCGATTGAAGCAGCAAAACGTGCGATTTCATCACCATTGTTAGAAATTTCAATGGAAGGTGCAACAGATGCGATTGTCAACGTAACTGGTGGATTAGACTTAACGTTATTTGAAGCCGAAGAAGCTGCTCAAGTGGTTGCGCAATCTTCAAGTACAACAGAAATCAACACGATGTTAGGGGTTGCTATCAATCCTGAACTTGGTGAAGAAATTATGGTTACAGTTGTCGCAACTGGATTCGAAGACGATCGTCAACCACAAGAGTTTACAAGTCAACGTCCTGGTGCAACGATGAATCCTGCTGTTCGCCCTGAACGTAGTGAAACGCCACAACCTACAAATACAACAGCACCAAAACCGGCTGCTAAACAAGTTGAAGATGATTTAGAAATTCCAATTTTCTTACGTAACCGTAATAATCTCTAATTGGTCAAAATAAATCAAAAAACTGCCATCGTGTTCCAGACACAATGGCAGTTTTTTATTTGGCATTTAAATTTTTATCTTTTTCAATGCAGGCATCAACAGCTTGTATGACTGTAGCGACAAAGTTGTTCGATTCTAGTGAACTAATCGCTGCAATTGTTGTTCCAGCAGGTGAGGAAACTTGGTCCATTAACACGCGAGGGTGTTTACCTGATTCAAGTACCATTTGTGCGCTCCCAAGTAAAGTTTGAGCAGCAATATTAAGTGCGAGTTCTTTTGACATCCCGTGTTTGAGAGCACCTTGAGCTAGTGCATCAACGAAAAGATACGCATAGGCTGGAGCCGAGCCTGCAATGGCAATAAAGGTACTCATCTGACTTTCGTCAATTTCATAGGTTTTACCAAGGGCGCTAAAAAGACTCGTCACAGCAGCAAACGTCACGTCATCAACCCACTGGTTTGGACAAAGTGCCGTTGTTGAAGCGAACACTGTAGCATTGATATTAGGCATGACGCGTACAATTGGGACATCCGCTCCAAACAAAGCATGTAAGTCAGCTAAACTCAAGCCAGCAGCAATTGAAATAACCGTTTTATTTTCAGCAATAATACGTTCACGAATTTGAGTGATGACAGTTGGGAATTGTGCAGGTTTAACTGCTAAGAGGACAATATCTGCAAATTCAATAACAGTAAGGTTATCAGTTGAAATACTTAAATCATATGTAGTTTGAAAATGTAATAACCGAGTCAAACTTCGAGCAGAAATCATAATTTGATCACGATTGAGAATTGATTCGTACAATAATCCGTGGACAATTGCGGTTGCCATATTACCAGCACCAATAATACCAAGCTTCATAGGAATACCTACTTTCAAAATGTTTAATATTTACAACTATACCGAGTTTTTCCAAGCAAGACAAGTAGAACAATTGAAAAAAAAATTGCAAAGTGATATGATAAATACCCAATTTGCATCGGAATGACGAAAGGAAAAAGAAACATGCGAAATTTTACAGATATTGAACGGGTTGTCGTCAAAGTCGGAACATCGACACTAACGAATGAAAATGGAATGTTAAATCAAGTGAAAATTAGTCATCTTGTTGCACAGTTAGCCCAATTAATGCACGAGGGTAAACAAGTTGTTCTTGTTACATCTGGTGCAATTGGTGCAGGAATGGGTGTACTTGGAATGAATGCCCGTCCGGAAACAATCCCGCAAAAACAAGCCTGTGCTGCCGTAGGACAAGTCTACTTAATTGACTTATACCAACGCCTACTTGCACAACATGGAATTATCTGTGCCCAAATGTTACTGAATCATGATGATTTTACGAATCGTGAACGATTGTTGAATATGACGAATATGTTCAATGCCTTATTTGAACAAAATGTCATGCCAATTATCAATGAAAATGACGCTGTCAGTATTGATGAAATTAAAATAGGCGATAACGATACGTTAGGTGGCCTTGTTTCTTCAGTTGTTGGAGCAGACCTCTATATGATTTTATCAGACATTGATGGATTGTTTACGGCAAATCCACAAACGCATCCTGATGCTAAGATTTTACACCATGTTGATGGATTGAGTGACGCAATTTATGAGATGGCCGGTGGTGCTGGTTCAAAACTAGGAACTGGTGGCATGGTCACGAAATTAAATGCCGCGAAAATTGTTACGACGTATGGTGGACAGATGATGTTATTAAATGGGAGTAGTCATAATGGTATTCTCGATACGATTAAAGGTGAAATGATTGGGACGGTGTTTACTGATTCAAAACACCAACCATTACATGCGCGACAACATTGGATTGCCTATCGTTCGAAGGCGAGTGGTATCATTACTGTCGATGCGGGCGCGAAGGTAGCACTAATAACAAAACGGACAAGTTTATTGCCAAAAGGTGTTGTTCAAGTTGAAGGTGATTTCCTCGTTGGTGAAATTGTCGAAATTGCCGATGAACAAGGAGAAATTTTCGCGCGAGGAATTGTCCAATATGCGAGTCATGAAATTAGTTTAATTAAAGGCTTACATTCGCAAGCGATTTTAGCTGTTTTACATACAAAACATTTTGATGAGATTATTCATGCGAACAATCTTGTAATTTTTTAGGAGGTCAATCATGGACTATCGTCAAGAATTAATTGAACTTGCACTAGGAGCAAGAAGAGCAGCACGGGAATTAGCGGTTGCGAGTACAGAAACAAAAAATGCCGCAATTGGCGCAATTGCAACATCATTAATTAGCAATCAAGCTGAGATTTTAGCAGCAAATGAAAAAGATATTCAAGCCGGGACAACAAAAGGGCTAACACAAGCTTTACTTGATCGGTTAGTGTTAACACCAGAACGGATTAAAGCTATTGCGCAAGCAGCAAATGAAGTTATCGAACTTCCTGATCCAATCGGGAGCATGATTCAAGGTTCAAAACGTCCAAATGGATTACAAGTCAATCAAGTTCGAGTTCCACTTGGTGTGATTGGCATGATTTATGAAGCTCGTCCGAATGTAACCGTTGATGCGGCAATTTTAGCAATTAAGAGTGGGAATACATGTTTGCTAAAAGGTGGTTCAGAGGCATTTGAAACAAATAAAGTTTTAGCAACAGTGATTCAAACGGCAATTGCCCCATTTATTCCGAAAACAGCAGTCAATTTTATCGCGCATACTGATCGTGCAGTTGTCACAGCATTAATCCAATTACATGGTTATATTGATGTGGTTGTTCCACGCGGTTCGCAGCGATTGATTTCAGCGGTTGTTGAAAACGCGACAGTACCAACAATTGAAACAGGAATTGGGATTTGCCATACATATGTTGATGCAAGTGCTGATTTAACGATGGCGCTACGAATTGTCGAAAATGCCAAAGTTCAACGCCCAGCAGTTTGCAATTCATTGGAAACGATTTTAGTGCATGAAGCAGTAGCAGAGCAATTTTTACCGCAATTATCAAAGTGTTTTAACGCCGCCGGTGTTGAGATTCGCGGATGTGAACGAGTCCAAGCAATGATTGAAGTTACCCCAGCAACGGCAGAAGATTGGGATACAGAATATCTTGATTTAATTGTCTCGGTGAGAGTTGTGAACGATCTTGAGATGGCAATGGAGCATATTCAACGTCATGGAAGTCATCACTCAGAAGCGATTATTACGAATGACTTTAGCAATAGTCAACGATTCTTAGCCGAAGTTGACGCTGCTGCCATATACGTCAATGCGTCAACGCGTTTTACTGATGGTGGTGAACTTGGTTATGGAGCCGAACTTGGGATTAGTACTCAAAAGTTACATGCACGTGGACCGCTTGGATTAAGTGAACTGACAACGAATAAATATCAAATTATTGGCAATGGACAAATTCGCTAACATGAAAAAAAGATGTTAGTGAGAAAATGCCAAATCAAAAACGTATTCAGTGACGATTAAAACACCAAATCAAGTGGAACAGATTGCTTTCCAAAATTTTGATGAGTTTAAACTCCTAGCGCGCGATTGTTATAAAATCGAGGCAAAGAATGCGGAGTAAAAAAATATCTATGGCTTACAATTTTATAGAGATCAATAGCTGACTTTTTCATCATCCTCTCATTGGAACATTCTTTTTTTTAATATATGGTATACTTAAAGAGATTAAAAAGGAAGTGAAAGGAGGGGATGGATATGGATGTGGTATCGATTACGACGACAATTTTACCAGTGCTCATAGCACTTATTCCAATAGTGCTGACTGGACTCATTATCTACTTAGTGTGGAAGATGAAGAAAAATTCTGATCAAATTTTACAGCTTCTGAAAGAAAAAAAATAACAATAATAAAAAGATGCTATTTCTTGGGGGAATCAGCATCTTTTTCGTTATGTCTGTGAAGGCAAGGCAAAGTAGATATTTACAGTGAGTGGAGTCGGTCAGTTTAGTGAGTGGAAAAAGCAGTCGAAAAAATCGAGTTCGAAATAGTGAATAGTGTTTTTTTTATTATGTTGAACAAATTCGTTGTTTTCTTTAACCAAAAACAAATAAAATCAATATTCGGAAATGATTTATTAAAAAAATTTTTGAAAAAGACTTGTTAAAGTTGGTTGTAAATGATATTATAGCGAAAGTAAAAAAACCGCAAAAACGGAAATGTTAGAGGAGGAACCAACTATGAAAAACAAAAACTTGTTTACGATTGATGTCTTAACTGTTGCAGAAATTAACACTATTTTATTTGATGCTCACTTATTTTCAACTATTTATAGAGATTGGCAATTTCCCGATGATCGTCGTGTTGCCAATCTTTTTTTTGAACCAAGTACGCGAACACAGTATTCTTTTGAGTCAGCACAGCACCAATTGAACTGCAAAATCACAACGTTTAATGCTGAAACTTCAAGTGTTCAAAAGGGAGAAACGCTCTACGATACAGTCAAAACATTTGAAGCGATTGGAATGGAAGCGTTAGTTATTCGACACCCTGAAAATGAGTATTTTAAACAACTTGAAGATAAGATCAACATTCCGATTTTGAATGGTGGCGATGGGAGTGGAAATCATCCGACTCAGTGTTTACTTGATTTAATGACGATTCAAGAAGAATTCGGTCACTTTGAAGGATTGAAAGTTGCGATTGTTGGCGACATTCAACATAGTCGAGTCGCAAGTTCAAATTTGCAAGCCATGGAAAAATTAGGTATGACAACATATGTGAGTGGTCCGAAAGAATGGTCAAAAAATTTGGCGAATTACCGCGAACTGGATAACATCATTGCCGAAGTTGATGTATTGATGTTACTGCGTATCCAACACGAACGTCATGAAGCAACGATGCAACTAACTAAAGATCAATATTTACAAGCTTACGGTTTAACTCAAGAGCGAATGAAGCAAATGAAAGCAAGTGCAATCGTGATGCATCCAGCACCATTTAATCGTGGTGTTGAAATTGATAGCGATTTAGTTGAACATCGACAATCGAGAATTTTCAAACAAATGGAAAATGGAGTCCATGTCCGGAAAGCCGTCTTAAAACGTGCATTCGGCTATGAATTTCCAAATTCAGAACAATAAACGTAAAAATAAAAAAGGAGTCCTGACGATGTTGTTATTACAAAATGCAATGATTATGACACAAGATAGTGAACTAGCAAAAACAGATATCCTACTAGCCGATGGAAAAATTGTCGAAATTAAAGCCGTAATTGAGCCAACCACAAAAATGGAAGTCATCGATGTCGCAGGGAAATTTGTTTCACCTGGATTTATTGATGTACATGTTCACCTTCGCGAACCAGGATTTGAATATAAAGAAACAGTCAAAACCGGTACATTGGCAGCAGCAAAAGGGGGATTTACAACAATTGCACCAATGCCAAACGTCAACCCGGTACCAGATTCAATTGAACATTTAGCAATTTTAGAAGGCTTAATTGAACGCGACGCATGTATTAAAGTCGCACCAATTGCTTCGATTACTGTTGATGAACAAGGTGATACACTTGTACCAATGCAACAACTTTGTGATCGAGTAATTGGCTTTAGCGACGATGGGGTTGGAATTCAAGATTCAGGCACAATGTACAAAGCAATGAAGGCCGCTAAAGCAGTGAACAAACCAATTATTGCGCACACGGAAGATGATTCACTCAAAAATCGTGGATACGTTCATGATGGTGAATTTGCCGTTGAACAAGGTTGGCGTGGAATTCCTTCTATTTGCGAAAGTAGTCAAATTGCTCGCGACTTAATGTTAGCGCAAGCAAGCGGATGCCACTATCATGTGTGCCATATTAGTGCTAAAGAAAGTGTCCAATTAATTCGTGAAGCCCAAGCAAAAGGGATCTATGTAACGGCTGAAGTGACACCACATCACCTTGTCTTAATCGATGAAAATGTACATGATAGCCAAGGCAAAATGAATCCGCCATTACGTGCAAAAGCTGATCGCGATGCATTAATTGAGGGAATCATTGATGGGACAATTGCAATGGTAGCAACAGATCATGCGCCACATAGTGCCGAAGAAAAAGCGCGCGGACTTCAACTTGCCCCATTTGGGATCGTCGGTCTGGAAACAGCATTCCCATTACTGTATACGAAACTTGTGCAACCCGGAGTAATTTCATTAGCGAAATTAATCCAATTAATGAGCATGAATCCAGCGAATGTGTTTCAAATGGACAATCGTGGAAATATTGCCGTTGGGAAGCAAGCAGATTTAACAATTATTGATCTTGAGAAAATAAGTAAAGTTGATCCAGAAACATTTGTTTCACTTGGAAAAAATACCCCGTTTGCCGGAATGGAATTACAGGGTTGGCCCGTGATGACATTGATTGATGGACAAATTGTTTATAGCGAAAAGGAGTAAAAAAGATGAAGAATCGCGTATTGATTTTAGAAAATGGTCTTGTATTTTATGGGACAGGCTTTGGAAGTAATAAAGAGCAAGTCGGCGAACTTGTATTTAATACCGGAATGACTGGATATCAAGAAGTGTTAAGTGATCCATCATACTGTGGACAAATTGTGACGATGACGTATCCACTGATTGGAAATTACGGCATTAACCGCGATGACTTTGAAAGTTTACAACCAGCCGTTTTTGGATTTGTTGTACGTGAATATTGTGAAACACCATCGAATTTCCGTGGCACAATGACATTGAATGAATACTTGGAATTAAAAGATATTCCAGGAATTAGCGGTATTGATACACGTGCACTGACGAAAGTATTACGTAGTAGTGGGACGATGAAAGCAGTTATGTGTCCAGCTGACGTGAATATTGATGAGAAAGTAGCGATGCTACAAAATCATCAAATGTTCAGCGATCATGTGGCGCAAGTTTCAACACAACGCCCATACGCTGTGCCAAATCGTGGAAAAAAAGTAGTAATGCTTGATTTCGGTGCAAAACTTGGAATTACGCGCGAATTAAGTGCTCGTAAATGTGACATCGTTGTCGTGCCACATGATACACCAGCAAAACAAATTTTAGCCTTAAATCCAGACGGTGTGATGTTATCGAATGGTCCAGGTGATCCCAAAGATGCAATTGTACCAATTGAAACAATTAAACAATTACTCGGACAAGTACCAGTTTTCGGAATTTGTTTAGGACACCAATTACTTGCACTAGCTTGTGGTGCAGATACACAAAAATTAAAATTTGGACACCGCGGATGTAATCAACCTGTTAAAAATTTAGCGACAAATAAAGTTGAAATTACCTCGCAAAATCATGGTTATGAAGTGAATGAACAAAGCTTAACGGGAACTGGATTAGTCGTAACCCATCTCGCATTGAATGATCAGAGTGTAGAAGGAATTGCGCATACGCAATACCCAGCCTTCTCAGTTCAGTATCACCCTGAAGCAGCGCCAGGACCAACTGATCCGAATTATTTATTTGATCAATTTATGACACTTATGGAAACAGAACAACCACTTGTAAAATAACGTAACGGAGGATAAAAAGATGCCAAAACGCACAGATATTCAGAAAATTTTAGTAATTGGATCAGGACCAATTATCATTGGACAAGCAGCCGAATTTGATTATGCTGGGACACAAGCGTGCCAAGCATTAAAAGAAGAAGGTTATGAAGTTGTCTTAATCAATTCAAATCCAGCAACAATTATGACAGACCGCGTTGTTGCCGATGCTGTCTACATTGAACCACTAACACTTGATTTTGTTAGTCGCATTATTCGTAAAGAACGACCTGATGCAGTGCTCCCGAGTCTTGGTGGACAAACAGGGTTAAATCTTGTTGTTGAATTACACGAAAGTGGAATTTTAACTGAATGTGGTGTGGAAATCTTAGGAACAGCGTTATCAGCAATTGAGCAAGCAGAAGACCGTGATTTATTCCGTACATTGATGAATGAACTTGGGGAACCAGTACCAGAAAGTGATATTGTTCAAACTGTTGAAGCAGCGCTTGCGTTTGCGGAAGAGCTTGGTTATCCAGTCATCGTTCGTCCAGCCTTTACATTAGGTGGAACTGGTGGTGGAATCGCTGAAACACGCGAAAAACTCATTGATATTGTCAGCAATGGTCTCAAGTTAAGCCCAGTTACGCAATGTTTAATTGAACGTAGTATTGCCGGATTTAAAGAAATTGAATACGAAGTAATGCGTGATAAAAATGACAATGCCATCGTTGTTTGTAATATGGAAAACATCGACCCAGTTGGGATTCATACAGGGGATTCAATGGTTGTCGCGCCAAGCCAAACATTATCTGATCGCGAATACCAAATGTTACGAAATTGCTCGTTGAAAATTATTCGTGCATTAGGAATTGAAGGCGGATGTAACGTGCAATTAGCACTCGATCCACACTCGTTTAACTACTACATTATCGAAGTAAATCCACGTGTTAGCCGTTCATCAGCATTAGCATCAAAAGCAACAGGTTATCCAATTGCGAAAATTGCGACGAAAATTGCTGTTGGTTTCACGCTTGATGAATTGATGAACCCAGTTACGAAAACAAGCTACGCATGCTTTGAGCCAGCTCTTGATTACATCGTTACGAAATTACCACGCTTTGCCTTTGATAAATTCAATAGTGCTGATCGTCGTCTAGGAACACAAATGAAAGCAACCGGAGAGGTAATGGCCATTGGTCGTAACTTTGAAGAGTCATTCTTAAAAGCGATTCGTTCAATGGAAATGAAAACTGATCATTTAGAAATGAAGAGCTTACAGTCATGGAGCCGTGAGCAACTTTGGAAGAAGATGTTGCAAGCCGATGATGAGCGTCTGTATGTCATTGCGGAACTATTACGTCAAGGTGTTGAGGCTGAAGAAATTCACCAAGCAACACTCGTTGATCGGTTCTTCTTAGCAAAACTTGTCCACATTCTCAAATTAGAACAAGAACTTATCGCCCACGTTGGTGATGTGACTGTTTTAGATAAAGTGAAACGTTATGGTTTTGCGGATTCATACATTGCTCGTAAGTGGGGTGTGAATGAACGAGCGATTTACGATTTACGTCATGAGAATAAAATTGTACCAGTCTATAAAATGGTTGATACATGTGCAGCTGAATTCGAATCAGAAACACCGTACTTCTATAGTACATATGAACAATACACAGAGTCAGTTCGTAGCGAACGTGAGTCAGTAATCGTTTTAGGATCAGGACCAATTCGAATCGGCCAAGGGGTTGAATTTGATTATGCAACAGTACACTGTGTACAAGCTATTCGTGAAGCTGGCTTAGAAGCGATTATTATTAATAATAACCCGGAAACAGTTTCAACTGATTTCTCAATTTCAGATAAACTCTACTTTGAACCATTAACAATCGAAGATGTGATGCATATCGTTGATTTAGAACAACCTCGCGGAGTTGTTGTCCAATTCGGTGGACAAACAGCGATCAACCTTGCGGCTGGTTTAACGGCTCGTGGCGTGAAAATTTTAGGAACAAGTATCGAAAATATCGATCGTGCCGAAAATCGTGATAAATTTGAAGTAACATTACGTGAACTCGATATTCCACAACCACTTGGAAAAACAGCAACAACACCAGATCAAGCAGTTGCAATCGCGAATGAAATTAGCTATCCAGTCTTAGTTCGTCCATCGTATGTTCTAGGCGGACGCGCAATGGAAATTGTCCGAAATGAAACTGACTTACGCCACTATATGCAAACAGCAGTTGAAGAAGTCAGCAATGACGAACCAATATTAGTTGACCGTTATTTAACTGGAAAAGAAGTTGAAGTTGATGCAATTAGTGATGGAAAAAATGTATATATTCCAGGGATTATGGAACATATCGAACGTGCTGGAGTCCATTCAGGTGACTCGATTTCAATGTATCCATCACAAACGCTAAGTGCAAAAGTGAAAGAAGCAATTATTGATTATACAATCCGTATCGGAATTGGCTTTGAAATTATTGGTCTATTCAATATTCAATTTATTGTCACAGCTGATGAGTCAGTGTACGTTCTTGAAGTCAATCCACGTTCAAGCCGAACTGTGCCATTCCTAAGTAAAATTACGAATGTTTCGATGGCAAACTTAGCAACGAAAGCCTTATTAGGAAAAACATTGCCAGAACTTGGTTATGACACTGGATATCATCCAGAATCAACAGGCGTATATGTAAAAGCACCAGTCTTCTCATTTGCGAAACTTCGTTCAGTTGATACAACACTCGGACCTGAGATGAAATCAACAGGTGAGGCTTTGGGAATGGATGTGACTGCCGAGAAAGCTTTATACAAAGCGCTAGTTGCTTCGGGAATTAAAGTTCCATTCCAAGGGAATGTCTTAATGACAGTGGCTGATGAAGATAAAGATGAAGCACTTACATTAGCAAAACGTTTTGCAGCAATTGGGTACGGTATTCAAGCAACAGCAGGAACAGCCAAGTTCTTAACGGAGCAAGGATTACGGGTTCAAGCTGTTGCCAAAATCGGAAGTGAAGATGAAGAAACTGTCATTGATGTGATTCGCCAAGGGAAAGTCAACTTTGTCATTAACACAATGAGTACAACTCGTGAAGTTGCCCTTGATGGCTTCTTGATTCGCCGTGAATCAGCAGAAAACAATTTACCATGTTTCACATCGTTAGATACAGTCCAAGCAATCTTACGTGTCATTGAAGCACATTCATTTACAACACAAACAATTAACTAAAAATATAAAGGGGTATTGAACATGATCACAGAACAAGTACACGTTATTTCAAATCAGCAGATCGCGAATGAGACGTATGAAATGATTTTACAAGCAGAAATGGCAAACAAAATGAAACCGGGTCAATTCGTCAATTTGAAAATTGAAGGTTTTCTCTTACGCCGGCCAATTAGTATTTGTCAGTATGATCAGTTCAATCGAACTTTTACGATTATTTACAAAGTCGTTGGTGATGGAACAAAAAAACTGACAGCATTACAGCCAAGTGATACGCTCGATTGCATGGGTCCACTAGGAAGTCACTTCCCAATTGAAGCACAGACAACGGCACTTGTTGTCGGTGGAGGTGTTGGGGTGCCACCATTATATGAAACGACAAAACAGTTAATTGCTGCAGGAACACAAGTTCAGGTAGTTCTTGGATTTGCAGATGTACAGTCAGCGTTCTATGTTGAAGCTTTTGAACAACTTGGAGCAACTGTTTATGTCGCAACTGATAATGGCACAATGGGGACACACGGTCGTGTCACAAACGTGATTGCTGATGAAAATTTACAAGCAGAATATGTCTATGCGTGTGGACCAGAAGCAATGTTACGAGCATTAGAAACGCGCTTTGAGAAAGGTTACCTTTCATTTGAATCGCGCATGGCATGTGGAATTGGTGCATGTATGGCTTGCGTCTGTAAAGATCGACAAGATACTGATTTATATTATCGAATTTGTAAAGAGGGACCAGTATTCCCAGTTGGAAAGGTAGGATTTTAAGATGGATTTATCACTAAAATTACCAGGACTTGATTTAAAAAATCCAATTATGCCAGCGAGTGGATGCTACGGATTCGGTCGTGAATTCAGTGAATTGTATGATTTAAGTATACTCGGAGCAATTATGATTAAAGCAGCAACGCCACTTCCACGATTTGGAAATCCGCTTCCGCGAGTTGCAGAAACACCAA
Organism: Culicoidibacterales bacterium; assembly: GCA_051651525.1. Classification (GTDB taxonomy): domain Bacteria; phylum Bacillota_I; class Bacilli_A; order Culicoidibacterales; family ZOR0006; genus ZOR0006. The sequence continues at coordinate 15,540 of JBOFSL010000401.1, forward strand.
ATGGAATGTTGAACGCAATCGGATTACAAAACCCAGGTGTTGATAAAATTATCAGAACAGAATTACCATGGTTAGGGGGATTCGATGTGCCAATCATTGCGAATGTTGCTGGAAGTACGTTAGAAGACTACATTCATGTTGCTCAAACAATGAGCCAAGCACCAAATGTGACGGCATTGGAATTAAATATTTCATGTCCGAACGTCAAAGAAGGTGGAATTGCCTTTGGAACGTGCCCGGAAACTGCAGCGATGTTAACGAAAGCAGTCAAGGAAGTTTCAAGTGTCCCAGTTTATGTTAAACTCTCACCAAATGTCACTGATATTGTGGCAATTGCTAAAGCAGTTGAAGCAGCAGGTGCAGATGGACTCACGATGATTAATACTTTACTTGGGATGCGTTTAGATTTAAAAACAGGGAAACCAGTTTTAGCCAACCAAACAGGTGGGTTATCAGGACCAGCTATTAAACCAGTTGCAATCCGCATGATTCACCAAGTGTACCCACACGTCAATATTCCAATTATTGGAATGGGTGGAATAAGCACTGCCGAAGATGTATTAGAATTCTTATACGCTGGTGCAAGTGCGGTTGCTGTTGGAACGATGAATTTTATTGATCCATACATTTGTCCCAACTTAATTGCTGAATTACCAGCGATATTAAAAAAATACGGCTTAACAAGTCTTGAAGAAGCAATTGGAAGGAGCCACCGATAATGAGTGAAATTATTGTAGCCTTAGATTTTTCAAATGAACAAGCAGTTGTTGAATTTTTAAAAGAGTTTGATCAACCAATTTATACGAAAGTTGGAATGGAATTATTTTATACCTACGGTCCGAAAATTATTGATACAATTCAAACGATGGGACATAAAATTTTCTTAGATTTAAAATTGCACGATATTCCTAATACGGTACAAAGTGCGATGAAAAATTTAGCTCAACTTGAAGTTGATATGGTGAATGTTCATGTTGCTGGTGGAAGTCGAATGATGCAAGCCGCAATCGAAGGTTTAGAAAGTGGAACAGCTACCGGCAAGAAACGACCGTTATGTATCGGGGTGACGCAGTTAACATCAACGAGCGAGAAAATGATGCAACAAGAATTATTGATTGTGAATTCATTAGATGAAGTTGTTGTTGAGTATGCAAAACTGGCGAATCGTAGTGGTTTAGATGGTGTTGTTTGTTCAGTACATGAGTCAAAAGCAATTCACACACACTGTGGGAATGAATTTCTAACCGTAACACCAGGAATTCGCTTAGCGAATGATAGCGTTGATGATCAAGTGCGGATTGCGACACCAACGTATGCGAAAGAACAAGGAAGTAATTTACTCGTTGTTGGACGCTCAATTACACAAAGTGAGAATCCATTCGAGACTTACGCAACAATTCAAGACATGTTGAAATAAAAATAAAGAATACAGTTGTTCTTGATGCCAGATGCAACGAGAACAGCACTTAATTTTAGGAGGATTTTATGATGGAGATTAAAAAACAAGTAGCGAAAACTTTATTAGATATTGAAGCAGTATTTTTACGTCCGAATGATCCATTCGTTTGGACGAGTGGGATTCATTCACCAATTTATTGTGATAACCGTTTAGTTTTATCATATCCACAAGCACGGACACTTGTGCGTGACGGATTAGTTGAAGTTGTGAAAGTGGCTTATCCTGAAGTTGAGATGATTATGGGTACGGCAACAGCAGGGATTCCGATGGCAGCATTAATTGCTGACCAAATGGATTTACCAATGGGGTATGTTCGTGGCGATGCGAAAAAACACGGAAAGCAAAACCAAATTGAAGGTCGAATTGCACCAGGACAAAAAGTTGTTGTTGTGGAAGATTTAATTTCAACTGGTGGGAGTGTTGGCGTTGCGGTGGAAGCATTACGTGCAGCTGGTGCTGAAGTGTTAGGTGTTGTCGCAATTTTCACATACGGATTACCAAAAGCAACAGTATTAGCAAATGAATTACAAGTACCGTTCCACACACTAACGGATTATCCAACGTTAATTGAAGCGGCAGTAGATAATAACTACATTGCTGCGACAGATGTTAACAAACTACGCGTTTGGAGTCAAAATCCAACGGATAAAAACTGGATAAATACGTAAATAAATAATTCAAAAGGGATGGAATAACGAAAATGTTAGGACATCCTTTTTACGTTTGTAAGCAGAGATGAAACTCTAAAAAAATGAATAAGTATAAATAACTGCTAATTTTTAGCTTTGAAAAAAGTGAGATATGGAGCTGGAATTTTAGAATATATATGAAAAAAGTGATGAAAAAATGAAGAAAAACTATTTCTTTGCTATGTTTATCCCAGTAAAGTTGTTATAATATTGAGTAAGCGGATGCTAGCAATTTTCAAGGAGGAACTTTTAAATGGGAATAACAGATAAACTCAAAAATATGTTTTTAGATGATGAGGAAGATATGGATACGGAAGAGGAGTACTTCGAAGATACAACTCAACAAACAACAACGCAAGTAAATGAAAAAGCGCTACATGCACCTGCATCAACAAGTGATTCAATCTTAGCAGCAATGCAAGGAAAAGGTGCGCAAATGATTCTTTCAGAGCCAAAAGCATATTCTGAATCGCAAGAAATTGCAGATCATTTATTAAATCACCGTGGAGTTATCGTGAACTTACAACGTTTAAGTCCTGATCAAGGAAAACGCATTATCGATTTTTTAAGTGGAACTGTATATGCAATTAAAGGGGATATTCAAAAAGTCGGACATAACATTTTCTTATGCACACCAAATTCATTTGGAATTGCTGGAACGATTTCTGACGAAGATGCGAAACGAGCATACTAATGCCTAGTCTATTTTTTGAATTTTTGATTTGGTTGTTGAATATTTATAATTATGGGTTGATTATTTATGTACTATCAAGTTGGATTCCCCCAATCCATCAATTTGTTTTACGTTATCTTGGCCCATTTTATCGGAAACCACTAGCGATTGTTGGAAAAATTTTACCTCCAATTGGGATGATGGATTTTTCACCAATCTTACTATTTTTTGCAATTCAAATTGTTGCGCAGTTAATTTACATTGTCTTCCGTTTTATCTTCTAGACAGTTGCAGTTAACGAATGATGAACAAGACTGGCAAAAACAATTGTTAAAACGCGCACAGCAAGCGTTTTTGCGGAATCGACCAGAACAACTTGCGTTTCTAACGCCAAGAGAGCAAATGATTGCTAGTGCAACGTTAAAGGCGGAAGTTGTGTTTGATGGTGGGTTTTATGATGCTCAAAGAAAGCAAGCGATTATTGGTGGCGTTCATGAGCAAGCAGATTGTTTGTTACTTGAAGCGACATATAATAATCGTTTTTATTCTTTACAACACAAAGATGTGTTGGGAGCATTAATGAGTCTTGGAATTGAACGTGAGCAGTTTGGCGATATTCGTTTAGACGAACAACGGATTCAACTTGCATGTACAAAAGGAATTGTAAAATATGTGCAGCATCAATTGACGCAAATTAGTAAAGTACCAGTTGAGTTTGTTGAAGTTGATTGGAGTCAAGCAGTTCAAAGTGACGAAAAAGCGTCCGAACAAGAAATTGTTGTGGCCTCATTTCGTCTTGATGCGATTGTTGCAGAATTATTACACTGTTCTCGCAAACAAGCCCAACAACAAATACAAAGTCAATTAGTACAATGTAATTATCAGTTGATGACCAAAAATGATTTTGAATGCCAAATCGGTGACTTACTGTCAATTCGACGATTTGGTCGAGTTGTGTTATTAGAACAACGTGCACAAACACGAAAGGGGAACAAAATCGTGCTTGTCGGTTGTTATCACGAACGAAAGTAATGGGAGTACAGAGATGGGAACATACAAAAAACAATTATTTGGTGGCTATCAACCGGCGAGTGTTGAAGTGCAACGCCAAAAAAATCAGGAACAACTGCAAGCGTCCGAACAACAAATTGCTATGCAACAAACACAAATTATTCAATTGCAAACAGATTATCGGGAGCTTGAAAAGCAAAATGAAGAATTAACTAAAAAGGTTGAAAAGCTCTCGCAAGAGTTAGTAAATTATGATAATATAGAACAGACCTTATCAACAGCACTCGTTGTTGCTCAAGAAGCAGCGCAAAATTTACGTGTGATGGCCGCGAAAGAAGCACAATTAATTGTGAAAGAAGCGCAAGAACAAGCTAAGCAAGAAGTAAATGAAGCCCGCCAAATGGTGCAAACAATTCAAATGCAAGAGGAACAATTAAAGCGTGAATCACAAGTGTTTAAAACGAGAATTCGGATGTTGCTCGAAGCACAGCTCGAGTTGAATGCCGAAGAAATTTGGCAACAAATTTTCGAATCAAGACAAGAAAATTCACAAATAAGCGTTGACGGAGACCAAGTAAATCAAGACTAAACTTGACAAGCGAACTAGGAAATGGTGAAAGCCTAGACAAGTTGTTAGATTGAACGTATCACTCTCGAGCAAATGCAAGAACCAATTTTTTTGGTGTAGACGCATTCGGTTAAGCGACCGTTATCCGCTCAACGAGGTAGTTTTCAACTGGAAGCTACGAAGTAAGGTGGTACCACGAATTTTTCGTCCTTATCAAGTAATTGATAAGGGCGTTTTTTATTTACCTAGGAGGAATAACAATGGATTACAAAAGTACGTTATTAATGCCAAAAACTGATTTCCCAATGCGTGGAAATTTACCAAAACGCGAACCAATGATGCAAGCGCAATGGGAAGAGCAAGGATTATATGGGAAAATTCAAGAAAAAAATGCTGGACGTCCGTTCTTCATTTTACATGATGGTCCACCGTATGCGAATGGAAACATTCATATGGGCCACGCCTTAAACAAAATTTTAAAAGATTTTGTTGTGCGCTATAAATCAATGACTGGATTCCAATCACCACTGATTCCAGGTTGGGATACACATGGATTACCAATTGAAAGTGCAGTGACAAATAGTGGTGTTGACCGTAAAGCGCTATCGATTGTGGCGTTCCGTGAGTTATGTGAAGCATATGCACTTGAGCAAGTTGCCAATCAAAAAACACAATTTAAACGTTTAGGTGTCAATGCTGATTGGGAAAATCCATACATTACTTTACATAAAACATTTGAAGCTCGTCAAATTGAAGTATTCGGGAAAATGGCTGAAGCTGGCTTAATCTTCAAAGGTTTAAAACCAGTGTATTGGTCACCATCATCTGAGTCAGCATTAGCTGAAGCAGAAATCGAATATCAAGATAAGCGTTCGGCTTCAATTTATGTTGCGTTTGATGTTGTTGATGGAAAAGGGATTGTGCACAATGATGAAGCGTTCGTTATCTGGACAACAACACCTTGGACATTACCAGCTAACTTAGGAATTTCAGTTAATCCAGAATTAGACTACGATGTGGTTGCTGTTGGCGATAAAAAGTATATCGTTTTATCACAATTAGTTGAGCAATTAACAACTGAACTTGATTGGGAAAATCCACAAGTAACACGCACAATTATTGGGCGTGAATTAGAAGGCGTGTTAGCACAACATCCATTCTATGACCGGACATCATTAGTGATGGTTGGTGATCATGTCACAACTGAAGCAGGAACAGGTTGTGTTCATACCGCGCCAGGACATGGTGAAGATGACTTTATCGTTGGGAAAAAATACGGATTAGACGTATTATGTCCAGTTGACGGTGAAGGGAAAATGACAAAAGAAGCACCAGGATTCGAAGGATTATTCTACGAAGATGTCAACAAACTTGTGACAGAGTTACTAACTGAAAAAGGTGCCTTATTAAAATTATCATTCATCAAGCACTCATATCCGCATGACTGGCGGACGAAAAAACCAGTTATTTACCGCGCGACGAACCAATGGTTTGCTTCAGTTGATAAAATTCGTGATGAATTATTAGAGCAAGTAAAAGCAACAAACTGGTTACCAAGCTGGGGTGAAACACGTCTTGGAAATATGATGCGTGATCGTGGAGACTGGTGTATTTCACGTCAACGTGTGTGGGGTGTGCCAATTCCAATTTTCTATGCTGAAGATGAAACACCAATCATGACACCAGAAACGATGAAACATGTTGCTGATTTATTCCGCGAACATGGATCAAATATTTGGTTTGAACGTGAAGCAAAAGATTTATTACCAGCTGGATTCACACATCCAAACTCACCGAACGGGAAATTCAGTAAAGAGACGGACATCATGGACGTTTGGTTTGACTCAGGAAGCTCACATACAAGTGTACTAGTTGAACGTGGCTTACCATATCCGGCGGATCTTTATCTTGAAGGAAGTGATCAATACCGTGGATGGTTCAACTCATCACTTATCACAGGGACGGCAACGCAAGGAACAGCACCATATAAGAGCGTCTTAAGTCATGGATTCGTATTGGATGCGAAGGGGAATAAAATGTCAAAATCAGTTGGAAACGTTGTTGATCCACTGAAAATGATGAACCTCTTCGGTGGCGATATCTTACGTCTATGGGTTGCGACTGTTGATTATCAATCAGATGTGCGTATTTCTGATGATGTTGTGAAACAAGTCGCTGAAAGCTACCGTAAAATCCGCAATACATTCCGTTTCTTACTTGGAAACACAAATGATTTCACGATTGCAACTGATCGTGTAGCGATTGAAGCAATGCCAGAAGTACACCAATACATGATGGCGTTACACCAACGTTTGATGACACAATTGCATACTGCCTATGAAGCATACGAGTTCGTGGAAGTGTACCGTCAAGTGATTAACTTTATCACAAATGAATTAAGTGCGTTCTATCTAGACTTCACAAAAGATATTCTTTATATCGAGCGTGAAAATGATCATGCGCGTCGTAGTGTTCAAACAGTATTGTATACAATTTTAGTTGATTTTGCTCAAGTGTTAGCACCATTCATCCCACATACAAGTGATGAAGTTTGGGAATTCATCCCAGGTGTTGATGCTGAAAGTATCCACTTAACTGATATGAATACATACGAAGTAACGACAGAGCAAGCAGCGTTAATTGCGAAGTGGGATGTCTTCATGAACGTGCGTCACGATGTGTTAAAAGCATTAGAAATCGCGCGTAGTGAAAAAGTTATCGGGAAATCATTAGAGGCAAAAGTGACAATGTTCATCAAAGATGAAGCAACACGTGCATTCTTCAATGAAATTCCAAACTTAAAACAATTATTCATCGTTTCAGATGTCACACTCGTTGATGTCAATGGAATTGATGGAATTGAAAGTGACACAGCGGTCATCACAGTCGTACCATTCGAAGGTGAAACATGTGAACGTTGCTGGAATCATTTCCAAGCTGAAGACATGGTCAACGAATACATCTGCACACGCTGCGCAGTAGTTGTTGAAGCCGGTTCTGCAAACTAAATTAAAAAGACAGAAACTGTTTCGGGTAGCTAAGCTCGTATTGTGAACTGTCAAGAAGACGGATCACAATACGAGCTTAGTGAGGAATAAAAAATGAAAGCGAACAAATTGGAGAAATGAGCTACTCCCTGTCAAGTAGAGTTTGAATCAAGGTAAGCAAGTAACATCTACCCGTCTATAAATGCTTCCAGAAATTGAGTACGATAAGAGTACGAAATTAAAGGAGGTATTTTTTTATGAATGAAAAACCAATTATCGTTCCTATCCAATTAGGGGCAGTTCACACAGAACCCTCTGAAGTTGTATCAGCACCAGCGGTAGCTTGTGAACTTGAACTGAATGGTGCATCTGTGACATTT
>JBOFSL010000402.1:0-1045 GCA_051651525.1 Culicoidibacterales bacterium
ACCCACTTTGGTGTCTCTGGACCAGCTGCTTTACGTGCGAGTCAATTTGTTGTCAAACAATTGAAAAAACAGCCGACTGTTTCACTCTCACTGGATGTCTTACCAAACCAGAGCCTCATTGAAATCCAAACTTGGCTCAAAAATCAAGATGTCAATAAAGCAATTAAAAATGCTTGGAAATCATTAGTGAGTGAGCGTTACTTAGTCTTCTTACTTGAACAAGCTGGTTTAGCTGAAGCAACACCGTTGAAACAACTGACACCTAAACAAATTGAAACAGTTGCTCAATTATTAAAAGGGTTTATTTTTACCGTTGATGGTACTCAAAGTTTAGAAAAATCATTTGTAACCGGTGGTGGAATTAAATTACAAGAAGTTGATCCTAAAACGATGCAATCAAAATTTGACCACCGTATCGCCTTTGCTGGTGAAGTGCTTGATATTCACGCCTATACTGGAGGCTATAACCTCACAGTTGCTCAATGTACTGGTTTTGTTGCTGGGTTACATATTTAATCAATTCTCGAATTTGAAAGGAGTACGCCTTATGACGTTTCGTAATTCTAAATTAGAACTTTTCCTTAGTTTCGTAACGGCTAGTTTCAATGCCGTTCTTTCCCTTGTTTTGCTCGCGCTTTTAACGACTTGGTCACTGGTGCCTTTCGCCGCAATTTTAACCGTCTTATTTATAGTTTATAGTGGTTTTACTTTTTTAACTTGGCAAGCTGAGCGCATTGAAGTTACCCAAACACAAGTATTTTTGACGTTCGGATTGAAAACAAAAACAACAACAACGCTTGCACGTAATACGGTAACGTTTGAACGTTTACGCACAAAACGTTTTCATCAATTATGTGGTTTAGTTCGTTGCCAACTACGAATTACTCCCGAACAAAAAATAACCTTAACTTTGCGAACGCAAACAGCACTTGAACTTGAGAATCAGTTTAATCCCGTCCGACTCGAACTACCGCAAGCCGTTGCAAAAAAACTAAAATTTTCACAACTACCTTTATTTATCCTCAATGAAACACGTTGGCTCACA
>JBOFSL010000403.1:0-36874 GCA_051651525.1 Culicoidibacterales bacterium
AACAAAAGAACAAAAAATTGTTTTTGAAGCGAAAGCAGCAGGGAAAACGCTACGAACAATTTCGACAGAAAATGATATGACCCGTTGTAAAGTGAAAAAAGTTGAAGACAAATTAAAAACAAAAGCAAAAATCTATGGACTCATTGAAAAAGAGCGCTAGTTATGGTAAATTAGTGAAGGAAGTCCGCAAAGGTTTGTTTTACAAACACGGGCTCTTTTATTTAGCGTGAAATTATCACGAACTAAAGTAGGTGAGAAAAAATGGCTAACAATAAAGTAACACTAGTTTGCACAGAATGTTTGAGTCGTAACTATTCAACACCAAAGAATAAGCAAACAAATACAGAACGTTTAGAAATGAAGAAATTCTGCCGTCGTTGTGGAAAACATACATTACATAAAGAAACAAAATAAGCATACGTAGAAAAAGAGGACGAATACAATGACTAAAACTAAAAAAGAGAGCTTTTTAGCAGGGGTTAATAAAGAAATCAAAAAAGTAAAATGGCCAACAGGAAAAGAAATGCTGCGTCAAACAACAACGGTTGTCGGGTTTGTCTTATTTTTAATGGTATTTTTCTTAGTAGTTGATTCAATTATTTCAATGGGAATTAATTTATTTATCAACTAATAACAAACGGAGGCAAAAAACATGGCTGAATTTAAAGGTATGGAAGATTTATACAATCAACCAAACTGGTATGTTGTAAATACATACTCAGGTTATGAAAATAAAGTAAAAACAAACTTGGAAAAACGTATTGAAACAATGAATATGGAAGAACAAATTTTCCGTGTAATTGTCCCAACTGAAATCGAAATCGAAATCAAAGATCGTAAACGTAAAGAACGCGAAAAGAAAACTTTCCCAGGTTACGTTTTAGTTGAAATGATTATGACAGATGATGCTTGGTTTGTTGTTCGTAATACACCAGGTGTAACTGGGTTTATTGGATCACATGGTCAAGGGGCAAAGCCAATTCCGATGATGCCTGAAGAAGTTGCACCGTTATTAGAATTAACTCAAAATATCACAAGTGTTGAACTTGATTATGAAGTTGATGAACTTGTTCAAATCATGGAAGGACCATTTGTTGAACAAGTTGGTCGTGTTAAAGCAATCGATATGGAAACTGAAAAAGTAACGGTAGAAGTAACGTTATTTGGACGTGAAACAGCGGTTGAGCTTGATTTTACAGATGTTCAAAAAGAAATCTAATCTATATTTACATTTTTCTAATCGAAAAAGAGATTGCTTAAAGTTGATTTTTTTGTTAGAATAAGTCGTGGCTATCTTAAAGGTAGCTCATCAGATAGGCGTTTGCAAATATGCAAACTGTTTATAACAGTGGGAGGGTGAAACCTTAAACACCCACTACAACCACAACGAAATAAGAGGAGGTGTGTTTCGTGGCTAAAAAGGTAAAACGAGTTATTAAATTACAACTCCAAGCTGGAAAAGCAACACCGGCTCCACCGGTAGGAACAGCTTTAGGGCCAGTAGGAATTAATATTCAAGAATTCTGCTCACAGTACAACGAAAAAACACGTGAAAACATGGGTATGGTAGTACCAGCAGAAATTACTGTTTATGACGATCGTTCATTTACATTTGTAACTAAAACGCCACCAGCGTCACGCTTATTATTAAAAGCGGCTGGAATTACGTCAGGTTCTGCAAATGCAAAAACGACAAAAGTAGCAACAATTACACGTGAACAATTACGTGAAATTGCTGAAATCAAAATGCCTGATTTAAATGCAAACGATGTTGAAGCAGCGATGAATATCGTAGCTGGAACAGCGAAAAACATGGGTATCTTAATTGCTGAATAGTAACTAAGATAATAAAACTATCAATAAATAACAGCGGTGATTCTAAATTGCCGCTTGTTATTTATCATGTAGTTTTAAACGAAAAATTAAGTGGCATAGGAAACTGTCTTACTTAATTTGTGGGAGGATTCACTTCCGCCACTACCACAAGGAGGATAAAAAAATGGCTAAGAAAAGTAAAAAATATGTTGAATCTGCTAAATTAGTAGATGCAACTGTAGCTTATAATGTAACTGAAGCTATCGAATTAGCGAAAAAAATGCATACAGCTAAATTTGACGCTTCTTTAGATGTTGCCTTCCGTTTAGGAGTTGATCCACGTCAAGCGGACCAACAAATCCGTGGAGCAGTAGTTCTACCAAACGGAACAGGTAAAACTTTACGTATCGCTGTGTTCGCACGCGGTGAACGTGCTAAAGAAGCTGAAGCAGCTGGTGCTGATTTCGTTGGAGACGTTGACCTTGTACAAAAAGTACAACAAGGTTGGTTAGATTTCGATGTAGCAGTAGCAACACCGGATATGATGGCTGAAGTTGGAAAACTAGGTCGTGTTTTAGGACCACGTGGTTTAATGCCAAACCCTAAAACAGGAACTGTTACTATGGATGTAACGAAAGCAATCAATGAAATCAAAGCTGGTAAAGTGGAATACCGCGTTGATAAAGTTGGAAACATTCATGTTCCAATCGGGCGTGCGTCGTTTGATACTGAGAAATTAGTAGAAAACTTCAACACAATCTATAGTACATTATTACGTGCAAAACCAGCAGCGGCAAAAGGAACATACATGAAAAATGTAGCTGTTTCTACGACGATGGGTCCTGGGGTTCGCGTAACTATCGAGAAGTAATTCTTGACATTAGGTGAATAACCTGATATAATCCATAAAGTATATTATGTTCATACCGTAGACAGCAGGTGCATCTGCATAAATCCTGCCTAGGTGTAAGAGAAACTTTCTTTACAGAAACGTTAATCCCTTGCGCCTTCGGGTGCAAGGGTTTTTATATGAGTCCGACTGACTTGGTATGACATATAACTAATATTATACTGAGGAGGTGCAATCATGGCAAACATTTCGATTATCGAACAAAAACAACTTTTAGTGAATGAGGTTGCTGCAAAAATGCAAGCAAGCCAATCAACAATCGTTGTTGACTACCGTGGATTAACAGTAACTGAATTGACAGAATTACGTCGCGAATTACGTGCAGCAGGTGTTGAGTTTAAAGTTTACAAAAACAACCTTGTACGTCGTGCAGCGACAGAATTAGGACATGACGGATTACTTGATGCTTTAACTGGACCAAATGCAATCGCCTTCAGTAATGAAGATGTTGTTGCTCCAGCGAAAATCTTAGCTGATTTCGCGAAAAAGCATGAAGCGTTAGAAATCAAATCAGGGATCATTGAAGGAAAAGTGGCAGAATTAGCGACAATTCAAGAATTAGCAGCGTTACCAAACCGTGATGGTATGTTATCAATGTTACTTTCTGTTTTACAAGCGCCAATTCGCAATATGGCATTAGTAGCTAAAGCGATCGCTGAACAAAAAGAATCAGGTGCAGAAACAACTGTAGAAGCAACTGAAGAAGCTGCAGCTGAATAATTTTCAGTAAGCAGACAAAAAAACAAATTCCAACTAGGAGGATATTAACCATGGCATTCAATAAAGAAAATTTCATTGAAGAATTAAAAACAATGACTGTTTTAGAATTAAACGACTTAGTTAAAGCTATCGAAGAAGAATTCGGTGTAACTGCGGCAGCTCCTGTAGCTGCAGCTGGTGCAGCTGTAGAAGCTGCAGGACCAACTGAAGTATCAGTAATCTTAACAGGTGCTGGAGCTTCAAAAATCGGAGTTATCAAAATCGTTCGTGAATTAACTGGATTAGGATTAAAAGAAGCGAAAGCTTTAGTTGATGCTACACCATCACCGATCAAAGAAAACGTATCTCCTGAAGAAGCTGAAACTTTAAAAGCTAAATTAGAAGAAGCTGGAGCATCTGTAGAAGTTAAATAATTAACTTATTACATTGCTTTAAGAAAAAACCACTTGCTAGGCAAGTGGTTTTTTTATATTATTGTAAAGTATCATCATAAAGTGGTAGACTTCTATTTTTTGCAGAATGTGGCAAGAAATAAAGACGAAAGGTGCAAACAAATGACGACACATTATTATACGAATAATCTTGATGCTGATTCAAAACCGAAAAACATTTCCGTAACGGTTGATGGACAGTGTTTTTCTTTTCAAACTGATATTGGTGTTTTTTCGAAAAGCGCACTTGATTTTGGAACGAAAACATTGTTGGAAGCACTTGAATTAAATGGAAAAACAGGAAAAGTTCTTGATGTTGGCTGTGGATACGGACCAATTGCGATCTATGTTGCAAAAACATACGGATTAAAAGTTGATATGGTTGATGTAAATGAACGTTCACTCGGATTGGCAAAATTAAATGCTGAACGTCATGGTGTTTTGCCGCAAGTAAATGGCTTTGTTAGTAATTGTTTGGATCAAGTTGTTGATCAGTATGAAGTAATTATTACGAATCCGCCAATTCGTGCAGGGAAACAAATAATTTTTCAAATTTATGAACAAAGTTATCAACATTTACAAATTGGTGGAGAACTTTGGATTGTGATTCAAAAGAAACAAGGTGCAGCTTCAACAGTGAAGAAGTTGGAAACAATGTTTTCAACAGTTGAGATTGTGGCAAAAGAAAAAGGCTATCTCATTATCAAAGCCAAAAAATAGAATTGACTTTTTTTGACAAATTTGATAGTATAGTATAATGCCTGTGTGCTGATTTTTTGACCCTTTTTTGGTGTTCAAAAAAATAAAAAAGACTTAAAAAGACTATTTAAAAAGGAGAGTGAGTCTCTTGGTTGGTCGTGTTTTGAAATTTGGACAAAGAGAACGTCGCGATTTTTCGCGTATTCAGTCGTCACTAGAGTTACCGAACTTAATTGAAATCCAAAAGGATTCGTTTGATTGGTTTGTGACAGATGGAGTTAAAGAATTATTTGATGATATTTTTCCTATTGAAGGTTTCCAAGGAAATCAACGATTAGAAGCGAATTTACGTTTAGAATATGTAAGCCATAGTTGGGGAACACCTAAGTATGAATTAACTGCAGCTAAGGAACATGATGTGAATTATTCACGTCCGTTACGCGCTGTTTTACGCCTGTATAACAATGAAACTGGTGAAGTAAAAGAGCAAGAAGTATTTATGGGTGATATTCCTTTAATGACTGATGCTGGTACTTTCATCATCAATGGTGCTGAGCGCGTTGTTGTTTCACAGCTCGTTCGTTCACCTGGTGTATATCTGGCGGCAACGCTTGATAAGAGTGGAAAACGAGGATTAGGTGCAACGGTTATTCCGAACCGTGGTGCGTGGTTAGAGTATGAAACTGATATCAAAGATATTACACACGTTCGAATTGACCGTACACGTAAATTACCATTAACAGTATTATTACGTGCATTAGGTTTAAGTTCAGACATTCAAATTTTAGATTTATTTGGTGACAACACTTTCTTATTGAATACACTTGAGAAAGATCAAAATGATACGCCAGAAGGAATCTCAGGAACAGAAAACGCCTTATTACAAATTTATGAGCGTTTACGTCCTGGAGAGCCTGCGACAATTGATGGAGCAACGAACCTCTTTATTTCACGCTTCTTCGATGACAAACGCTATGATTTAGCGCGAGTTGGTCGTTATAAATTTAATAAAAAACTAAATGTTTTAGAACGTTTAGATAACCGTATTTTAGCAGAAGCAATTATAAGTGTTGATGGTGAAGTCCTAGCTGAAGCTGGTACACGCTTAAACCGCCGATTAATTGAGCAGCTACGTCCTGAGTTTGAAGCGGGTGCAAATGTGCAAACGGTGATGACAAATGATATCGATGGTCGTACAACTGAAGTGCAAATTGTTAAAATTTATGCTGATGAAAAACAAGATCGTGTTGTCAATGTAATGGGTAACTACAATGTTAGCGAACATTATATTACAATCAGTGATATTTTAGCATCTGTCAATTATTTCTATAATTTACTAGATGGTGTTGGAACGTATGATGATATTGATCATCTTGGAAACCGCCGTATTCGTTCAGTTGGTGAGTTATTACAAAATCAATTCCGTATTGGATTAACACGTATGGAACGTGTTGTTCGTGAACGCATGTCGATTCAAGAAACTGAAGGGTTAACACCACAAAGTTTAATCAATGTTCGTCCAGTTGTTGCTGTTATTAAAGAGTTCTTCGGAAGTTCGCAATTATCACAGTTCATGGATCAAACGAATCCATTAGCTGAGTTAACGCACAAACGTCGTCTTTCGGCGCTTGGACCTGGTGGATTAACACGCGAGCGTGCCGGAATGGAAGTACGTGACGTTCACTACTCTCACTACGGTCGTATGTGTCCAATCGAAACGCCTGAGGGACCGAATATCGGTTTAATCAATACACTTGCAACATTTGCACGATTAAATGAGTATGGGTTTATCCAAACGCCATACCGTAAAATTAATCATGTTACATTAGAAGATGGGTCAACACAAGCGTATGTAAGTGATGAAATTCTTTATGTAACTGCAGATGAAGAAGATCACTATATTGTTGCCCAAGCCAATATGCCAAAAGATCACACTACTGGTTTAATTGATCCAACAATTAGCGAGTGGGCTGGTCGTCATCGTGGAAAAAATGATAACTACCTAATTAAAGATCTTGATTTAGCTGATGTATCACCGAAACAAATCGTGTCGGTAGCCACAGCATGTATCCCGTTCCTTGAGCATGATGATGCCAACCGTGCACTTATGGGTGCCAACATGCAACGTCAAGCCGTGCCGTTATTAGTGCCTGAAGCGGCCTATGTTGGAACTGGAATGGAACATGTTGCTGCTCGTGATAGTGGTGTAGCTGTTTTAGCGCATACTGCAGGAACAGTTGAATATGTTGATGCACGTCAAATCAAAATCCGCAATAACGCTGGGCACTTAGATGTCTATCCATTATCAAAATTTGAACGTTCGAATCAAGGTGCGTGTTATAACCACCGTCCAATCATTCACTTAGGTGAAGAAGTTGAAGCTCGTCAAATTATTGCTGATGGTTCATCTATGGACGAAGGTGAAATGGCATTAGGACGTAACGTTGTCGTTGCCTTCATGACATGGAATGGTTACAACTATGAGGATGCTATCATCATGAGTGAACGTCTTGTAAAAGATGATGTGTATACATCAGTTCACATTGAAGAGTATGAAATTGAGTGTCGTGATACTAAATTAGGACCTGAAGAAATTACTCGCGATATTCCAAATGTTGGAGAAGTTACACGTAAAGACCTTGATGATCGTGGAATTATTCGTATTGGTGCTGAAGTAAAAGCAGGAGAAATCCTTGTTGGAAAAGTAACACCTAAAGGTGTTACTGAATTATCACCAGAAGAACGTTTATTACATGCTATCTTTGGTGAAAAAGCACGTGAAGTTCGTGATACATCATTACATGTACCTCACGGTGGAGATGGAATTATTCTTGATGTGAAGCGATTCACACGCGAGAATGGTGACGAATTAAGCCCTGGTGTAAATGAAGTTGTACGTGTGTACATTGTGCAAAAACGTAAAATCTCTGAAGGAGATAAAATGGCTGGACGTCACGGAAATAAAGGGGTTATCTCTCGAATCTTACCGATTGAAGATATGCCATATTTACCTGATGGAACACCTGTTGACATCATGTTAAACCCACTTGGGGTACCTTCACGTATGAATATTGGACAAATTTTAGAAATCCACTTAGGAATGGCTGTGCGCCGTCTCGTTCTTGCTGGAAAACAAGGTCATGTTGCAACATCTGTTTTTGATGGATGTAAACAAGAAGATCTTGAAGCAATGATGGCGGAAGCTGGCATGGATAATGATGGAAAAACAGAATTATACGATGGTCGTACAGGAGAGTTATTCGATAACCGCGTTTCAGTTGGGGTCATGTATATGATCAAACTGGCTCACATGGTTGACGATAAACTTCATGCGCGTTCAAATGGACCATACTCACTCGTTACACAACAACCACTTGGAGGTAAAGCTCAATTTGGTGGGCAACGTTTCGGAGAGATGGAAGTTTGGGCACTTGAAGCATATGGTGCTGCAAATACATTACGTGAAATCTTAACAATTAAATCGGATGATGTTATGGGTCGTGGAAAAACATATGAAGCGATCGTAAAAGGAAAACCAATTCCAAAACCTGGTGTTCCAGAATCATTCCGTGTATTAATTAAAGAATTACAGTCATTAGGAATTAATGTCCGTATTTATGATAATGAAGATGAAGTAATTGATATTTCTGAATCAGAAGAAGAATAATTTGAGAATTGGGGGTCCGAGCCTTGAAAGAGTTTGCTTATATGAAAATTGGCTTAGCCTCTCCAGAAATGATCCTTGGTTGGTCATTCGGAGAAGTTAAAAAACCCGAAACAATAAATTACCGTACCTTAAAACCAGAACGTGATGGACTATTTTGCGAACGCATCTTTGGTCCTTCTCGCGATTGGGAATGTCACTGTGGAAAATACAAACGTATTCGCCACAAAGGTATCGTATGTGAGCGTTGTGGTGTTGAAGTAACAAAGTCAAACGTTCGTCGTGAACGTATGGGACATATTGAACTAGCAGCACCAGTATCACATATTTGGTATTTCAAAGGCATTCCGAACCGTATGGGATTATTACTTGATATGACACCAAAAGAACTTGAAGAAGTAATTTACTTCGTTAAGTATGTTGTCACGCAAGTAACACCAGATACGGAAGCAGCGCGCCATATTCAATTAAAACAAGTTATGAATGAAAATGAATACCGTACAAGCGTGATGAACTTTGGAGGAGACTTCAGAGCAGCCATGGGTGCGGAAGCAATTAAAGCATTACTTGAAAGTGTTGAATTAGATAGCGAAGCTGATAGTTTACGCGAAGATTTAAAAACAGCCCAAGGACAAAAACGTGCACGTGTAATCAAACGTTTAGAAGTAGTTGAAGCATTCCGCCAATCAGGAAATAATCCTGAATGGATGATTATGGATATTCTTCCCGTTATTCCACCGAACATTCGTCCAATGGTTGAATTAGATGGAGGTCGTTTCGCGACTTCAGATTTAAATGATCTGTACCGTCGTGTAATCAACCGTAACAACCGTTTGAAAAAACTTCTTGAATTAAACGCACCAGGAATTATTGTTCAAAATGAAAAACGAATGCTTCAAGAAGCAGTCGATGCTTTAATTGACAATGGTCGTCGTGGTCGTCCTGTTACTGGGCCGGGTAACCGTCCACTAAAATCTCTTTCACACATGTTGAAAGGGAAACAAGGACGGTTCCGTCAAAACTTACTTGGAAAACGTGTTGATTATTCAGGACGTTCAGTAATCGTAGTTGGTCCAACATTGAAAATTTATCAATGTGGATTACCAAAAGAAATGGCACTTGAGTTATTTAAACCATTCGTTATTCACGAATTAGTGAAACGCGAAATGGCACAAAATATCAAGATGGCGAAGAAAATGATTGAGCAACATAACGTTTCGGTTTATCCAGTGTTAGAAGAAGTTGTTCAAGGTCACCCGGTTTTATTAAACCGTGCACCAACACTTCACCGTTTAGGAATTCAAGCCTTTGAACCACGTTTAGTTGAGGGGAAAGCGATTCGCTTACACCCACTTGTTACAACTGCCTTCAATGCCGATTTCGATGGTGACCAAATGGCCGTCCATGTTCCATTAAGTCAAGAAGCACAAGCGGAAGCACGTGTTTTAATGCTAGCAGCAAATAACATCCTTAACCCGAAAGATGGAAAACCAGTCGTTACACCATCTCAGGATATGGTATTAGGAAACTATTACTTAACAATGGAGAATGTTGGCGCTACTGGAGAAGGTTCAATTTTCTCAAGCTTCAATGAAGCAATGATTGCATACCAAACTGGCGGTGTTTCGTTACACAGTCGAATTGCAATTAAAGCAGAAGCCTTAGAAAATAAAACATTCACATTAAAACAACAAAATCAATATTTAATTACGACAGTTGGAAAACTTGTGTTCAATGAAATCATGCCACCAAGTTTCCCTTACGTAAACAGTCCGAAAGAAACTGATGAAGATCAAACACCAGATTATCACTTCGCTGATATGGGTGCAAATCTACTTCAGGATATTCAATCACGCCCAGAAATTTTACCATTTAAAAAAGGAGCTTTAGGAGCACTAATCGCTCGCGTTTTCAAAGTATATCGTACAACTGAAACAGCGAAAATGTTAGATGCAATGAAAGATCTTGGATTTAAATACTCAACAATTGCTGGTATGACTGTAGCGGCAGCTGACGTAGTAACATTAGATGACAAGAAAAACGAACTTGTTTTTGAAGCGCAGAAAAAAGTTGATAAGATTGAAAAACTCTTCTCACGTGGATTAATGACTGATGACGAACGTCACCAACAAGTTATTAAAGTTTGGGCAGATGTTAAAGATGGAAAAGGTGGATTAGCCGATCTTTTAATGGAAGAGCTAGAAACGAAACATCAACGTAATCCAATCTTCATGATGCAAGATTCAGGAGCACGTGGGAATAAGTCAAACTTTACGCAACTTGCGGGTATGCGTGGATTAATGGCCAATCCAAAGGGTGAGACTATCGAGTTACCAATCAAATCTTCATTCCGTGAAGGTTTAACCGTTTTAGAGTACTTTATCTCTACCCATGGTGCTCGTAAAGGTCTTGCCGATACTGCCTTGAAAACAGCCGATTCTGGTTATTTAACACGTCGTTTAGTTGACGTTTCACAAGATGTAATCATTCGTGAACACGATTGTCAAACAGATAAAGGTTTAGCTGTGCGTACGTTACAAGAAGGTCGTGAAAAAATTGAAGAATTACACGATCGTATCATTGGACGTTATGCTCAAAAAACAGTTTTAAACCCAGAAACGCAAGCACTTATCGTTGGTCGCGGAGAATTAATTACTGATGAACTAGCACAACAAATTATTGGTGTTGGAATTGAAGTAGTTGAAATCCGTTCAGCATTAACTTGTAATACGCGCCATGGTATTTGTCAAAAATGTTATGGACGTAGCCTTGCAACTGGTAACTCGGTTGAAATTGGAGAAGCTGTTGGAGTTATGGCTGCCCAATCAATCGGAGAGCCAGGAACACAGTTAACGATGCGTACCTTCCATACTGGAGGGGTAGCCGGAGGCGATATCACCCAAGGTTTACCTCGTATCCAAGAGTTGTTTGAAGCACGTAATCCAAAAGGAAAAGCGTTACTATCACAAATCAACGGTACAGTTGTTGCAATCGATCAATCAAAAGAACGACCAGAAATTACTGTTAAAAATGAATATGAAACAGTAGAGTATGTCGCTGCATATAATGCACGTGTAAAAGTTGTAGTTGGTGAAAGTGTAAAAACTGGACAACGTTTAACTGAAGGAGCAATGGACCCGAAAGAGTTATTGTCACTTGGTGGTGTTGAAGCCGTACAATCATACATTATTATGGAAGTTCAAAAAGTATACCGTCTACAAGGGGTAGAAATCGAAGATAAGCATATTGAAGTTATCATTCGTCAAATGTTACGTAAAGTCCGTATTGTTGATGCGGGTGATACAACAACACTCCCTGGTGTCCTTTTAGATCACCAAGACTATACAGGATTGAATAATGATGTTATTTTAAGTGCACGCCGACCAGCAGTAGCTCGTCCGGTATTACTTGGAATTACAAAAGCTTCAATCGAAACAAACTCATTCTTGTCAGCTGCCTCATTCCAGGAAACAACACGTGTGTTAACTGATGCTGCAGTAAAAGGAAAAACAGACCACTTATTAGGATTGAAAGAAAATGTTATCATTGGTAACTTAATCCCAGCAGGTACTGGATTTACGAAATATCAAGGAATTGAAGTTACAGATGGGAATGAAGAAGATGATGTTGAGACTTTCGAAACATCAGAACAAAAAGAAATTGAACATACGGAAGTATATCAATTTGAAACAACTGAAGCATTCCACGAAGTTACAGATGACAATGAAATGTATTAAACAAACTTTAATATAACTACGTTGACATGACTGAAGCCATATGTTATTATAGCTAAGGCATATCTTAGAAAATGTAATTTTGGGCACAGCGTTCCCGGAACGCTGTCCCATTTGTTTTTATCCATGATTGAAACACCTGGTGGTGTGGGTCTAAGGTATAAGCGTTAAAATATAAGATGTCAGTTTTGTTTACGAGAGGAGGAAAAACAATGCCTACTATTAACCAATTAGTTCGCAAAGGACGCGAATCTAAAGTTACTAAGTCAAAATCTCCAGCATTAAATGTTGGATTAAACAGCTTAAAGAAAAAACAAACGGATACTAAATCACCACAAAAACGTGGGGTTTGTACTCGTGTTGGAACAATGACTCCAAAAAAACCGAACTCGGCTTTACGTAAATATGCACGTGTTCGTTTAACAAATGGTATCGAGGTTACAGCGTATATTCCTGGTGAAGGACACAACTTGCAAGAGCATAGTGTTGTATTAATCCGCGGAGGACGTGTAAAAGATTTACCTGGAGTTCGTTACCGTATTATTCGTGGTGCGCTTGATACTGCCGGTGTTAACAGCCGTCGTCAATCACGTTCACGTTATGGAACGAAACGCCCTAAAAACTAATTTTAATTACCAATGTTTAGATTATGCAATTGCATAAATCATAAATAAGAAATGGAAGGAGGAAATTTCTATGCCACGTAAAGGTTCAGTTGCTAAACGTGATGTTTTAGCAGATCCAATTTACAACTCAAAATTAGTAACGCGTTTAACTAACCGTATAATGTTAGACGGTAAACGCGGAACAGCGCAAAATATTCTTTATGGAGCGTTTGAATTAATTCAAGAAAAAACTGGTCAAGAGCCATTAGCAGTTTTCGAACAAGCGTTAGAAAACATCATGCCAGTTTTAGAAGTAAAATCACGCCGTGTTGGTGGAGCTAACTATCAAGTACCAGTTGAAGTTAGCCCAGAGCGCCGTGTTACGTTAGCATTACGTTGGTTAGTAGCTAATAGTCGTAAGCGCAATGACAAGTCAATGCGTTTACGTTTAGCAAACGAAATCATCGATGCTTCAAACGGAACAGGAGCTTCAGTTAAAAAACGTGAAGATACTCACAAAATGGCAGAAGCAAATAAAGCATTTGCTCACTACCGCTGGTAAGATTATAACGGTTGCAAAACTGTTATTCTGTTACAAACCCAAAAAATTGATAGTTGAATCAAATCGATTCGCTACTACATAAAAGAAACAGAGCACGAGAAGAGATTTATTTCTAAGCTAACTTCAATTTTATTGGAGGAAGCCCGTGCTCGTTTCAGTATATGTAGAAAAAAATTCAAACCGAGAGGGGTTATTACCAAATGTCACGTAAGTTTCCTTTAGAAAAAACACGTAATATCGGGATCATGGCACATATTGATGCTGGGAAAACGACAACTACAGAACGTATCTTGTATTACACAGGAGTTACTCACAAAATTGGAGAGGTTCACGATGGTGGAGCTACAATGGACTGGATGGCTCAAGAACAAGAACGTGGAATCACAATCACTTCAGCAGCAACAACTGCAGAATGGCACGGATACCGCGTTAATATCATCGATACTCCAGGTCACGTTGACTTCACAATTGAAGTAGAACGTTCTTTACGTGTATTAGATGGTGCAGTAACTGTACTTGATGCAAAAAATGGTGTACAACCACAAACGGAAACTGTTTGGCGTCAAGCAACTCGTTACGGTGTACCGCGTATCGTTTTCGTTAATAAAATGGATTCAACAGGAGCTGATTTCTTAAAAGCTGCAGGGACATTAAATGATCGTTTACGTGCAGCTGCTCACCCAATTCAATTAAACATTGGTACTGAAGATAAATTCGACGGAATCATTGACTTAATCGAAATGAAAGCACACATGTATCAAAATGATTTAGGAACTGATATTGAAGTTACTGAAATTCCTGCTGATTACTTAGAAGAAGCTCAAGCATTACGCGAAGAGTTAATCGGTGCAGTTGCAGGATTCGAAGTTGACGGAAACGCAGTTAACGAAGAATTAATGATGAAATACCTAGAAGGTGAAGAAATCACGATTCCTGAATTAAAAGAAGGAATTCGTTTAGCGACTTTAACTGCTGAATTCTACCCAGTTTTATGTGGTTCTGCATATAAAAATAAAGGTGTTCAGTTAATGTTAGATGCTGTTATTGATTACTTACCAGCTCCTGTCGATGTACCAGCAATCAAAGGTACATTAGAAGACGGAACTGAAGTAGCTCGTTTATCTTCTGATTCTGAGCCATTCTCATCATTAGCATTCAAAATCATGACTGACCCATATGTAGGGAAATTAACATTTTTCCGTGTTTACGCTGGAACATTGGATGCAGGTTCATATGTATTAAATGCTACTAAGAATAAGCGCGAGCGTATCGGGCGTATCTTACAAATGCATGCGAATAGTCGTGAAGAGATTTCAAAAGTTTACGCTGGAGATATCGCTGCTGCTATCGGTTTAAAAGATACAACTACTGGGGACACTTTATGTGATGAAAAACACCCAATCGTTCTTGAAACAATCAACTTCCCAGAACCAGTTATCTCTGTCGCTATTGAACCAAAAACAAAAGCTGACCAAGATAAAATGGGATTAGCACTTTCAAAATTAGCTGAAGAGGATCCATCATTCAAAGCATGGACTGACCAAGAAACTGGACAAACAATCATCGCTGGTATGGGTGAATTACACTTAGATATCATCGTTGACCGTATGCGTCGTGAATTCAAGGTTGAAGCTAATGTTGGAGCGCCACAAGTTTCTTACCGTGAAACATTCCGTCAATCTGCAGAGGTTGAAGGTAAATTCGTTCGTCAATCAGGTGGACGTGGACAATTCGGACATGTTTGGGTTAAATTCGAACCAGCTGCTGAGGGTGAAGGATTTACTTTCGTTGATGGAGTTGTTGGTGGTACAGTACCACGTGAATTCATTCCTTCAGTACAAAAAGGTATTGAAAACTCAATGGGTAACGGTGTACTAGCTGGCTTCCCATTAGTTGACATTAAAGCAACATTATTCGATGGTTCATACCATGATGTCGATTCATCACAAATGGCCTTTGAAGTTGCTGCTTCTATGGCATTAAAAGCTGCTGCTGCTAAATGTAAGGCTGTAATTTTAGAGCCTACTATGAAAGTAGAAGTAGAAGTTCCGGATGATTACATGGGTGACGTAATGGGTGACATTACTTCACGTCGTGGTAACTTAGAAGGAATGGAGAGCCGTAACGGTGCTCAAATCATCAATGCGATGGTTCCACTTTCAAATATGTTCGGGTATGCAACAACGTTACGTTCAATGACTCAAGGTCGCGGAACATACACAATGACATTCGATCACTATCAAGAAGTGCCTAAGAGCATTGCTGAAGAAGTAATCAAAGCAGCTCAAGGAAAATAATTCTTAAGCTACTAAATTGACTACTTTGTAAATTATCAATCAAAATTCGGAAAATATATATTGTATTTTCCGAATTTATGATATAAAATCTATATGATAGTTTAATTTTCACAAAACCCAAGGAGGAATTTCACAATGGCAAAGCAAAAATTTGAACGTTCTAAACCGCACGTTAACATTGGAACAATCGGTCACGTTGACCACGGTAAAACTACTTTAACAGCTGCAATTTCAACTGTTTTATCAAAACAAAATGGTGGACAAGCTATGGCTTACGACCAAATCGATGGTGCTCCAGAAGAGCGCGAACGTGGAATCACAATCAACACTGCACACGTTGAGTATGAAACTGCAACTCGTCACTACGCACACGTAGACTGCCCAGGACATGCCGATTATGTTAAAAATATGATCACTGGTGCTGCTCAAATGGACGGTGCTATCTTAGTTATCGCTGCAACTGACGGACCTATGGCACAAACTCGTGAGCATATCTTATTATCTCGCCAAGTTGGTGTTCCATACATCGTTGTTTTCTTAAACAAAGTTGATATGGTAGACGACGAAGAGTTATTAGAGTTAGTTGAAATGGAAGTTCGTGAATTATTAGACATGTACGAATTCCCAGGTGACGATACTCCAGTAATCAAAGGTTCTGCATTAAAAGCGTTACAAGGTGATGCTGCTTATGAAGAAAAAATCTTAGAATTAATGGCTGCAGTTGATGAGTACATCCCAACTCCAGAACGTGATATCGACAAACCATTCTTAATGCCAGTTGAGGATGTATTCTCAATCACTGGACGTGGAACAGTTGCTACTGGTCGTATCGATCGTGGACGCTTAAATGTCAATGACAAAGTTGAATTAGTTGGTATTAACGAAACTCGTGAAACAGTAGTAACTGCTGTTGAAATGTTCCGTAAATTATTAGATTATGCAGATGCTGGAGAAAACATCGGAGCATTATTACGTGGTGTAACTCGTGAAGAAATCGAACGTGGTCAAGTATTAGCTAAACCAGGTTCAGTAACTCCACATACAAACGTAAAAGCACAAGTTTATGTTTTATCTAAAGAAGAGGGTGGACGTCACACTCCATTCTTCTCTAACTACCGCCCACAATTCTACTTCCGTACTACAGATGTTACGGGTGTAATCCAGTTACCAGAAGGTACTGAAATGGTTATGCCAGGTGATCACGTAGAGATGACTGTAGAATTAATCGCGCCAATCGCTATCGAACAAGGAACTAAGTTCTCTATTCGTGAAGGTGGACGTACAGTAGGTGCTGGTTCAGTTACTGAAATCATTAAATAATTTTATTTAGTGAAAAACTAAAGGAGACTTCGGTCTCCTTTTTTATTTATATAATTACAAAGCGACACACACGAAAGCGTTGTTTTTAAACAATGCTTAATAGTTGTCACGTTGTTTCTTCATCTTAAAAGCTATATAATGAAGAAAGTAAAACAGAGAGTAGCAAACAAAAGACGGCTAATGTTTATTAAAGTTAAGTTGAACAAGAAACTTTAAAAACAAAAAAAGTACTTGCCTTTTGAAAACTAAATCTGTATAATATAAAACAGTTGCTAAAAGAACTAAATAAACACTAGCTTAAATTTCTTAATTTTTTTGAAAAAAAAGCTTGAAAAAATTTGGTGATTTTGGTAAAATATATTAGTATTACTGCTTTGATGTGTAAGGTTGCTGACACACCCGGAAGAGTTGCTTTAGT
The DNA here is from genome assembly GCA_051651525.1 of Culicoidibacterales bacterium. Classification (GTDB taxonomy): domain Bacteria; phylum Bacillota_I; class Bacilli_A; order Culicoidibacterales; family ZOR0006; genus ZOR0006. The sequence continues at coordinate 17,176 of JBOFSL010000403.1, forward strand.
GATTCGGCCAGCCGGACGTCGGGTTAATTTACGCGGAGCAGGTCCATAATTTCGAAAGGAGGACAACAAAATGGCAAACAAAATTCGTATTCGTTTAAAAGCATATGATCACAAATTAATCGATCAATCAGCGGTGAAAATTGTTGAAGCTGCGAAGAAAACAGGTGCTGAGGTGGCAGGTCCAATCCCATTACCAGTTGAACGTAGTGTTTACACAATTATTCGTGCAGTGCACAAATATAAAGATTCACGCGAACAGTTCGAAATGCGTACTCATAAACGCTTAATCGACATCACTGGATGGTCTCAAGAGACTGTAAGTGCGTTAGAAAACTTAAACTTACCAGCTGGTGTCGAAATCGACATTAAATTATAATTTGGAGGTGTAACTCATGGCAAAAGGAATCTTAGGTCGTAAAATCGGAATGACTCAAGTATTTACAGTTGAAGGTGAATTAGTACCAGTAACTGTAATCGAAGTCACTCCAAACGTTGTTTTACAAACAAAGACTATTGAATCTGACGGATACACAGCTATCCAATTCGGATTCATGGACAAACCAGAACGTTTAGCAAACAAACCAGAAATGGGGATTGCTGCTAAAGCTGAAACTGCTCCTAAGCGCTTCATCCGTGAGATCCGTGATTTCGAAATTGCGGTTGAAGTCGGACAAGCGGTTACAGCAGCTGATGTTTTCACAGCAGGTGAAATTGTAGACGTAACTGGAACTTCAAAAGGTAAAGGTTTCCAAGGGGTTATTAAACGTCATGGACAATCTACCGGACCAATGGCTCATGGTTCTCGTTACCACCGCCGCCCAGGTTCAATGGGTGCGGTAGCAGCAAACCGTGTATTCAAAGGTAAAAAATTACCTGGACAAACTGGTAATGTACAAGTTACTGTACAAAACTTAGAAGTTGTCAAAATTGATACTGAAAACAATGTTATCTTAATTAAAGGTAATGTTCCAGGATCAAAACGTTCATTAGTAACAATCAAATCAGCAGCGAAAACTACTAAAGTAAACGAAGCTAAAAACTTAGTAGATTACGCTAGCACTAACTAATTCGTAATTTGCGAAAGGAGGAACAAAGATGCCTACTGTAGCGTTATTTAACCAACAAGGTGAAAAATTAGAAGATATTCAATTAAATGCTGCTGTGTTTGGAGTGGAACCACACCAACAAGCGATGTTTGATGCAATTGTGATGCAACGCGCATCTTTACGCCAAGGAACACACTCTGTTAAAAACCGTTCAGCTGTCGCTGGTGGTGGACGCAAGCCTTGGAAACAAAAAGGAACTGGACGTGCTCGTCAAGGTTCTATCCGTGCCGCACAATGGCGTGGCGGTGGTGTAGTTTTCGGACCGACTCCACGTAGCTACTCTGTTGACATGAATAAGAAAGTTTACCGCTTAGCGTTAAAATCTGTTCTTGCGACAAAGGTAAATGAAGGGAAATTCATCGTAGTTGATGCATTATCATTCGAAAAACCACAAACTAAAGCTATGATCAATATGTTATCAGCATTCAATGTTGACCGTAAACCATTATTAATCACTGCTGAGTTAGATGTAAACGTTGCTTTATCAGCGCGTAACATTCCTAACGCTCAAACATTAACTGTAAACTCTGTAAGTGTATTAGAGATTGCTAACGCAAACACTGTAATCATTACTTTAGATGCAGTTAAACAATTAGAGGAGGTGCTTGCATAATGAAACACTATGCTGATATTATTAAGCGCCCAATCATCACAGAAAAAACTGCGATGATGTCTGCTGAACGTAAATTCGTTTTCGAAGTTGCTTCAGACGCAAACAAAACTGCTATCAAACAAGCGGTTGAAATTTTATTTGATGGAGTTAAAGTTGCAAACGTTAACACTATCAACTCAAAGCCTAAAGCACGTCGTGTTGGAAAGCATTTGGGAAAAACTGCCGCTATTCGTAAAGCAATTATTACGTTAACGGCTGATAGCAAAGAAATCGAATTATTCTAGTTTACTAGAAAATATAAAATACGTTGAAGGAGGAACACCCCAATGGCGATTAAAATCTACAAATCGACTACTAACGGTCGTCGTAACATGTCTGTACTTGACTACAAAGCTGATATTACAACATCTACGCCTGAAAAATCGTTATTAGTGCCTTTAAAGAAAAATGGTGGGCGTAACAACCAAGGTAAAATTACCGTTCGTCACCAAGGTGGAGGACACAAACGCCAATACCGTATCATCGACTTCAAGCGTAATAAAGATGTGGTACCTGCAAAAGTAGCAACGATCGAATACGATCCGAACCGCTCTGCAAACATCGCTTTATTACACTACGTAGATGGTGAAAAACGTTATATCATCGCTCCGAAAGGATTAAAAGTTGGTATGACTGTAGTATCAGGTCCTGAATCTGATATTAAAGTAGGAAATGCGTTACCATTAGCTAACATCCCTATGGGTACGTTAGTACACAATATTGAATTACACCCAGGAAAAGGTGGACAATTAGTTCGTTCTGCTGGTGCATCTGCACAAATCCTAGGTCGTGAAGGAAAATATGTATTAGTTCGCTTAAAATCAGGTGAAGTACGTTACATCTTAGGAACTTGCCGTGCAACAATCGGTCAAGTTGGTAACGAATTCTATGAATTAGTGAACTTAGGTAAAGCTGGACGTAGCCGCTGGTTAGGTATTCGTCCAACAGTTCGTGGATCAGTAATGAACCCGAATGATCACCCACACGGTGGTGGTGAAGGTAAGTCTCCAATCGGACGTAAATCACCAGTTACACCATGGGGTAAACCAGCTCTTGGTTTAAAAACTCGCGACAAAAAGAAAAAATCGACGAAATTAATCGTTCGTGGTCGCAAACAAAAATAATTAACGTCGTAAAAAACGAAGGGAGGTCAATCAGATGGCTCGTAGCTTGAAAAAAGGACCATTCGTAGATGGACACTTAATGAAGAAAGTGGAAAAGTTAAACACTGACGGACGTAAAGAAGTAATTCAAACGTGGTCACGTCGTTCTACAATTTTCCCACAGTTCGTAGGTCATACAATCGCCGTTCACAACGGTCGTGAACACATCCCTGTTTACGTTAACGAAGATATGGTAGGTCACAAATTGGGAGAATTCTCACCAACGCGTACATACCGTGGTCATGACGTAGACAAAAAAACAAAGAAAAAATAATAAGAATCTATAGCTAGTTGAAGGGAGGACCTAAAATGCAAGCAGTAGCTCACGCACGTACAGTTCGTATCGCTCCTCGTAAAACACGTTTAGTTGTGGATTTAATCCGCGGTAAACAAGTTGGAGAAGCTTTCGCAATTTTAATGAACACAAACAAAGATGCTACACAACCAGTACAAAAAGTTTTGCGTTCAGCAATTGCAAATGCCGAGCATAACTACGAAATGAACGCTGAAAACTTATATGTAAAAGAAGTTTATGTTAACGAAGGACCAACTTTAAAACGTTTCCGTCCTCGTGCACAAGGTCGTGCATTTCAAATTCTAAAGCGTACAAGTCACATTACAGTGGTTGTAGCTGAAAAATAATTCAAGGACAAGGAGGGAATCATAGTGGGTCAAAAAGTAAGTCCAATTGGAATGCGTGTTGGTGTAATCCGTGATTGGGATTCGCGCTGGTACGCAGACAAAGATTACGCAGATTTATTATTAGAAGACATTAAAGCACGTGAGTTTTTACAAGATACATTAAAAGATGCATCTATAAGCCGTGTAGAAATCGAACGTAAAGATTCTGTAGCAATGTACATTACGATTCACACTGCGAAGCCTGGTGTTGTTATCGGAAAAGGTGGAGCTGACATCGAAGCTCTACGTGCTAAGGTAGCAAAATTAGTTGGTCGCGATGTGTTTATTAACATTGCAGAAATTAAAAACCCTGATTTAGATGCTAAATTAGTAGCTGAATCAATCGCTCGTCAATTAGAGCGTCGTGTTTCATTCCGAATTGCACAAAAACGTACAATTCAACGTGTAATGCGCGCAGGAGCAAAAGGAATCAAAACAGCAGTAAGTGGTCGTTTAGGTGGAGCTGATATGGCTCGTACTGAAGGATATTCTGAAGGTAACGTACCTTTACAAACTTTACGTGCTGATATTGATTACGCACACGAAGAAGCAGATACTACTTACGGAAAACTTGGAGTAAAAGTTTGGATCTACAAAGGTGAAGTACTTCCAACAAAAAATAACAAGTAATCCACGCTGCAAGGAAGGAGGAACTTGGATATGTTAATGCCAAAACGTACGAAATACCGTCGTCCTCATCGTGTAAAGTATGAAGGACACGCAAAAGGTGGTACTGAGATTGCATTTGGTGAATTTGGACTTCAAGCACAAAGTGGTGCTTGGATCACAAACCGCCAAATCGAAGCAGCTCGTATCGCAATGACTCGCCACATGAAACGTGGTGGGAAAGTTTGGATCAAAATCTTCCCTCAAATGGCGAAAACTGCTAAACCAATGGAAGTCCGCATGGGTTCTGGTAAAGGAGCACCTGACGGATGGGTAGCAGTAGTTAAAAAGGGACGTATTATGTTCGAAATTGCAGGAGTTTCTGAAGAAGTAGCTCGCGAAGCATTACGCTTAGCAAGCCACAAGCTTCCAATCAAATGCAAAATTGTAAAACGCGAAAATGGTGGTGATGAGTAATGAAAGCGAATGATATCCGTAATTTAAGCACTGCCGAAATTCAAGGCAAAGTCCAAGAATTAAAGGTTGAATTATTTAACTTACGTTTCCAGTTAGCTACAGGTCAATTGGAAAACACTTCACGCATCAAAGACGTTCGTAAAACTATTGCTCGTATGTTAACAATTTTACGTGAACGTGAATTAAACCAATAATCAAAATTATTGTGAGAGGAGGTTTCATAAATGGAACGTAATAACCGCAAAGTTTTAGTTGGGAAAGTTGTTTCTGACAAAATGGACAAGACAATTACTGTTTTAGTCGAAACTTATAAAAAACATCCTCTTTATGGAAAACGTGTTAAATATTCTAAAAAATATAAAGCACATGATGAAGCAGGTGTAGCTAAAATGGGTGATAAAGTGCGCATTATGTCGACACGCCCATTATCAGCAACTAAACGCTACCGTTTAGTTGAAGTTGCTGAAAAAGCAATTCAAATTTAATCGGTTGATAGAAAAAAAATTACCAGCCGAAGGGAGGTAACTACGTATGGTTCAACAAGAATCACGCTTGAAAGTAGCAGATAACTCTGGAGCTAAAGAACTTTTAGTTATCCGTTGCTTAGGTGGATCAAAACGCAAATTCGCAAACATCGGTGATATCGTTGTTTGTTCTGTAAAGCAAGCTGCTCCTGGTGGAGTTGTGAAAAAAGGTGACGTAGTTAAAGCTGTTATCGTTCGTACGGTACGCGGAGCTCGTCGTAATGACGGTTCTTACATTAAGTTCGATGAAAATGCAGCAGTAATTATCAAAGACGATATGAGTCCACGTGGAACACGTATTTTCGGACCTGTCGCTCGTGAATTACGTGACAAAAACTTCATGAAAATCGTTTCATTAGCACCAGAAGTACTATAATTAAGTAAGCTAGCTAAGGAGGTGCAGACGCATGCATGTTAAAAAAGGTGATAAAATTCAAATAATTGCAGGAAAAGACAAAGGAAAAACAGGTGTTGTAACATCAGTTTTACCAAAGAAAAACCGTGTAATTATTGAAGGACTAAACATTGTTAAAAAACACCAAAAGCCAACGCAAGCCAATCCTGAAGGTGGTATTATCGAAATGGAAGCACCAATTCATGCTTCTAACGTGTTACCACTTGATCCAAAAACAGGAAAGCCTACACGTGTAGGATACCAAGTAATCGACGGAAATAAAGTTCGTGTTGCAAAAGTATCTGGCGAAGTTTTAGACAAATAAAATTAAAAAGAGTGAAAGGAGGTCTACTGTATGAACCGCCTGAAAGCGAAATATACAACTGAAATTGCAAAAGATCTTATGGAAAAATTCCAATACGAGTCGACAATGCAAGTACCTAAACTTGATAAAATTGTTGTAAATATGGGTGTTGGTGATGCTGTATCAAACTCAAAAGCACTAGACGCTGCTGTTGAGGATTTAGCAATTATCACTGGACAAAAACCATTAATTACAAAAGCTAAAAAATCAATTGCTGGATTCCGTCTTCGTGAAGGAATGCCAATCGGTGCAAAAGTTACTTTACGTGGAGAACGTATGTATGAGTTCTTAGATAAATTAGTATCTATCTCATTACCACGCATGCGTGACTTCCGTGGTGTTTCTAAGACTGCGTTTGATGGACGTGGAAACTATACTTTAGGGGTTAAAGAACAATTAATCTTCCCTGAAATCGACTTCGACAAAGTTAGCAAAGTACGCGGAATGGATATCGTTATCGTAACTACTGCTAATACTGACGAAGAAGGGTTTGCACTCTTACAGTTATTAGGAATGCCTTTCCAAAAATAGTCAAAAAGGAGGCATAACCAAAGATGGCTAAGAAATCAATGATCGCGAAAGCGAAAAAGAAACAAAAATTCAAAGTTCGTGAATATACGCGTTGTGAAGTTTGTGGTCGTCCACATTCAGTACTTCGTAAATTCAAAATGTGCCGTATTTGCTTCCGTGAATACGCATATAAAGGACAAATTCCAGGTGTAACTAAATCAAGCTGGTAATCTTATAGAGACTTTATTTCTGAAGGGAGGAAAATGTCATGGTAATGACTGATCCAATTGCAGATATGTTAACTCGTATCCGTAACGCTAACCAAATGCGTCATGAGTCTGTTGATGTTCCTAAATCACGTATCAAAGCTGATATTGCTGAAATTTTAAAAGCAGAAGGTTTTGTACGCGACGTAGAATACATCGAAGACGGTAAACAAGGCGTTATTCGTCTCCAATTAAAATATGGACGTAATAACGAACGTGTTGTCAGTGGATTAAAACGTATCTCGAAACCGGGATTACGTGTTTATGCTAAAGCTGATGAAGTACCACGTGTATTAAATGGTCTAGGTATCGCAATTATTTCAACTTCACAAGGTCTTATGGCTGATAAAGTTGCTCGTAAGCAACAAGTCGGTGGAGAAGTAATCGCATATATCTGGTAATCATAATTATTAGTTAAATAAGCAGGAGGTGCAAGAGAATGTCACGTATCGGTAATAAACACATTACTTTACCTGCTGGTGTTGAAGTAACTGTAACTGAAGGAAACAACGTTACAGTTAAAGGACCAAAAGGTGAATTAACTCGTCAATTCAATACTGAATTAACGATTTTAATCGACGGAAACGTTTTATCAGTAACTCGTCCAAACGACACGAAAACGATTAAAATGTTACACGGAACAACTCGTGCGTTACTTGCTAACATGGTTGAAGGTGTATCTCAAGGATTCACTCGTGAATTAGAAATTATCGGAGTTGGATACCGTGCGAATAAGCAAGGTGACAAAATCGTTCTTTCACTAGGATACTCTCATCCAATCGAAGTCGTTGCCGAACCAGGTATCGTCATCGAATTGCCATCACAAACTGAAATCAAAATTTCAGGGATTGATAAGCAACGTGTTGGTGAAGTAGCAGCAAATATCCGTAAATTCCGTCAACCTGAACCATATAAAGGTAAAGGTATACGCTATAAAGGTGAACAAGTTCGCCGTAAAGAAGGTAAAAAAGCTGGTAAATAATGCCGCTTAAATAACCAAAAAGCTATAGAAAGGAGTGACGTTAGATGATTAAGAAGCAATCTCGTAATCTGTTACGTAAAAAACGTCATGCTCGTGTACGTAGTAAAGTAAGTGGAACAGTTAATTGCCCACGCTTAAACGTATTCCGATCTAATACAAACATCTACGCACAAATTATTGATGACGTAGCTGGTGTAACTTTAGTAAGTGCATCAACAATGGACAAAGCTTTAGAATTAAAATCTGCAAATATCGCAGCTGCAACGACTATCGGTAAGTTAATTGCTGAGCGTGCTCTTGAAAAAGGGATTACAAATGTAGTATTCGATCGTGGTGGATATATTTACCACGGACGTATCAAAGCTTTAGCCGAAGCAGCTCGTGAAGCTGGATTACAATTCTAGTTACAAGGAGGGAAAAGGCATGCAAACGATTATCGATCCAAATACATTAGAACTTGAAGAACGCGTTGTTACAATTAACCGTGTTACGAAAGTAGTAAAAGGTGGTCGTCGTTTCCGTTTTGCTGCGTTAGTAGTAGTCGGAGACAAAAATGGACATGTTGGTTTCGGAACTGGTAAAGCAAATGAAGTACCAGATTCAATCCGTAAAGCAGTCCAAGACGCTAAGAAAAATTTAATCACAGTGCCAGTTGTAGGAACTACAATTCCTCACATGGTAACTGGACGCTTTGGTTCAGGAAAAGTATTATTACGCCCAGCATCAGCTGGTACCGGAGTAGTAGCAGGTGGACCAGTTCGTGCCGTATTAGAATTAGTAGGTATCAGTGATATCTTATCTAAATCTTTAGGTTCAAACACACCAATCAATATGGTTCGCGCCACTATTGAAGGTTTAAAAGAACTTCGTACAGTAGAATCTGTTGCAGCATTGCGCGGAAAAACTGTCGAGGAAATTTTAGGTTAGGAGGTAAGGAAGATGAACAAATTAAATATCACCCTTACTCGTAGCGCTATCGGTGCTAAACCAAAACAAAAAGCAACAATCCAAGCACTTGGATTAAAGAAAATGCAACAAACAGTTACTTTAGTTGATTCAGCCGCTACTCGCGGAATGATCGCTAAAGTTGCACATTTAGTGACTGTAACTGAAGCATAAAAACAAGGAGGTGCACTAACATGAAATTACATGAGCTAAAGGCAACTGAAGGTTCACGCGAAGAACGCTTCCGTAAAGGACGCGGACCAGCAAGCGGAAACGGTAAAACAGCTGGACGTGGACATAAAGGTCAAAACTCTCGTAGCGGTGGTGGTGTTCGCTTAGGTTTCGAAGGTGGACAAACTCCATTATTCCGTCGTATTCCAAAACGCGGGTTTACGAACCCATTCCGTAAAGAATACGCGATTGTTAACATTGCTGACTTAAATCGTTTCGCAGCAGGAACTGAAGTAACTTTTGCATCGTTAAAAGAAGCTGGTCTTGTGAACAAAGAATTATCAGGTGTTAAAATCTTAGGTAACGGTACTTTAGAAGTCGCTTTAACTGTAAAAGCTAATAAATTTACAGCGACAGCGAAAACAGCTATTGAGAATGCAGGCGGGACTGTAGAGGTCATCTAATTATGAACTACTTCCAACAAATCTTTGGAAATTCAAAAGTTCGTAATAAAGTTTTCTATACGTTGGCAATTCTCGTGATTTTCCGAATTGGGACATATATACCTGTTCCAATGGTGAATCAAGCCGCACTTGCTAGTTTTTCTAGTAGTGCAAATGGAATCTTTGATTTCATTAACATCCTTGGTGGTGGAGCATTTAAACAATTCTCGATCTTTGCTATGTCGGTTTCACCGTATATCACTGCATCGATTATTGTTCAATTGCTTTCAATGGATGTTATTCCAGCCTTATCGGCTTGGAATAAAGAAGGTGTCAATGGTAAAAAGAAGTTAAACATGACAACTCGAGTGCTTTCACTAGTATTTGCCTTTGTGCAAGGACTTGCAATTGCAATCGGTTTGAATGCATATACAAATGGTCAATTGTTAACTGTGACAAACGGAGATTTTTGGCCATTTATTCTTATCGCGACAGTGCTGACTGCAGGTACGGCAATCTTAGTTTGGTTAGGTGATCAAATTACGAAAAAAGGTATTGGAAACGGTATTTCAATGTTGATTATGGCAGGGATTATTTCACAACTCCCAGGTCAAATTTCAACTATTTGGACAACGTATACAACGACACCAATTGATTGGTTGAATATTGTTACGATGGTTATCGTTTACGCCCTTATGTTTGCCTTGATGATTCTTGTCATCTACATGCAAGAAGCGACGCGTAAGATTCCAATTCAACACGCGAATGTTTCTTCACGTGCAATTGGAGCAAATGCGAAGTCTAACTTCCTCCCATTGAAAGTTAACTCTGCTGGAGTTGTTCCTGTTATCTTTGCGAGTGCATTAATTTCACTCCCAGTAACAATCGCTTCGTTTTTCCCAGAAAATACGACAGCAATTTGGATCAATGAAAATATGCAGTTAACTAACTGGGCCGGATTTAGCTTATATATTGTGTTAATTATTTCGTTCTGTTTCTTTTATGCATTTATTCAAGTTGATCCCGAAAAAATGGCGAAAAACTTGGCTAAACAAAATACATTTATTCCAGCGGTTCGCCCTGGAAAAGCAACAGAAACGTATTTATCAACTGTGTTAACACGTTTAACATTTGTTGGAGCACTTTATTTAGCGTTTCTAGCTGCTATCCCTCTTGTTATTGGAATCGTAACTGGCTTACCAGCAAGTGTACAAATTGGTGGTACGTCAATGATTATCGTGGCAGGGGTAGCAATTGAAACTACTAAGCAAATTGAACGCATTAGTTCATCACGTCAATACAAAGGATATTTCTCATAGAATGGAGGAGCTATAATATGAATATTATTTTCATGGGCCCTCCAGGAGCTGGAAAAGGTACACAAGCGGAAAAAATCGTAGTAAAATACGATTTACCGCATATCTCGACTGGTGATATGTTCCGCGCTGCCATCAAAGAAGAGACAGCTCTTGGTTTAGAAGCTAAAAAATATATGGATTCTGGGCAACTTGTTCCAGATGAAGTAACAATCGGAATTGTTGAAGAACGTTTAGCAAAACCAGATTGTAATGACGGTTTCTTGCTTGATGGGTTCCCTAGAACTGTAAATCAAGCGGAAGCTTTGGACAATATCATGAATAACTTAAACAAAAAAATTGATTATGTTATTAATATTGATGTTGATCCAGCCATTTTATTAGAACGTTTAACAGGACGCCGAATTTGTCGATCATGTGGTGCTACATACCACATGGTATTCAATGCACCAACGCAAGAAGGTGTTTGTGATAAATGTAGTGGAGAGTTATATCAACGTTCTGACGATAACGCTGAAACAGTTGGCAATCGTTTAGAAGCCTATTTCAATCAAACAGCACCATTAATTACTTACTACACTGAAGTTGGAAACTTATTCAACATCAATGGTCAGCAAGAAATTGGTGATGTATTTGCTGAAATTGATAACGTGTTTGGAGGACAATAATCATGATTATACGCAAAACGCCACGTGAAGTGGAACTCATGCGAGAAGCCGGTCGAATCGTGGCGCTTGCTCATCATGAGGTTAAAAAACATGTTATCCCTGGTGTTTCTCTAAAAGAATTAGATGCCATCGTTGAAACAGTTATTCGTGAAAATGGCGCAATTCCATCATTTAAAGGATATGGTGGCTTCCCTGCTAGTGCATGTATTTCAGTTAATGAAGTAGTTGTTCATGGAATTCCCGGTACGCAAACACTTGCAGATGGAGATATTGTCTCTATTGACATCGGTGCGTTGCTTAAAGGATACCATGGAGATTCAGCATGGACTTATGCAGTGGGAGAAGTTAATCCAGAAAGAAAAAAACTCATGGAAGTAACTGAGGAAGCACTTTTTAAAGGGCTTGAGCAGGTATATCCTGGGAATAAACTTTCAAATGTTTCAAATGCAATTCAGCTTCATGCTGAGGCAAATGGGTTCAGTATTGTCAGAGAGTTTACTGGACATGGAATTGGTCAAAATCTTCACGAAGATCCAGCCATTCCCAATTTTGGTGCACCAAACAAAGGTCCGGTTTTAAAGACTGGGATGGTGCTTGCAATTGAACCAATTATTAATGTTGGAAAACCGGCAGTAAAAATTCTTAGTGACCAGTGGACAGCTGTTTCTATTGATGGAAGCACATCCGCGCACTATGAACATACAGTAGCGGTAACTGATGATGGATATAAAATTCTGACAACATTATAAGGAGGTCGAGATCATGGCAAAACAAGATGTTATTGAGGTAGAAGCGAAAATTCTTGAAACTTTACCTAATGCTATGTTCCACGTTGAGTTAGAAAATGGACACAAGATTTTGGCTCATGTTTCTGGTAAAATCCGTATGAATTTCATTCGTATCTTACCTGGTGATAAAGTAACTGTTGAACTTTCACCATATGATTTAACAAGAGGCCGAATCATTTACCGTCATAAGTAATTGTGTACTCCATTTTAACCAAAAAGGAGGATATATAAGATGAAAGTAAGACCATCAGTAAAACCAATTTGCGATAAATGTAAAGTTATTCGTCGTAAAGGGAAAGTCATGGTAATCTGTGAAAATCCTAAACACAAACAACGTCAAGGATAATTAATTGGAGGTGCAAAATATGGCACGTATTGCAGGAGTAGATATTCCTCGCGATAAACGAGTTGTAATTTCATTACAATACGTATTCGGAATTGGACAAACAACTGCTAAACAAATTTTAGCAGCGACAAACATTTCTGAAGATATTCGCGTTAAAGATCTTACAGAAGATCAATTAATCGCTATTCGTAACGAAGTTGACTCAGTAAAAACTGAGGGAGATCTTCGCCGCGAGGTAGCATTAAATATTAAACGTTTACAAGAAATTGCTAGCTACCGTGGTATTCGCCACCGTCGTAGTTTACCATTACGTGGTCAACGTACGAAAACAAATGCGCGTACTTGTAAAGGTCCACGTCGCACTGTAGCAGGTAAGAAAAAATAAAATCTAATCAATAATACACTGTATTATTAATTCAAAGGAGGTCATGAAAATGGCACGTCAAGTACGTAAACGCCGTGTGAAAAAGAACATTCCTACTGGTATGGCTCATATTCACTCAACGTTTAACAACACAATCGTAACTATTACTGACCAAAACGGTAATGCTATCGCATGGTCTAGTGCTGGTGCATTAGGTTTTAAAGGTTCACGTAAATCAACTCCGTTCGCTGCTCAAATGGCAGCTGAAGCAGCAGCTAAAGCTGCTATGGACAACGGAATGCAGTTAGTAGAAGTTGCAGTTAAAGGACCAGGTCCTGGTCGTGAAGCAGCAATTCGTTCATTACAAGCTGCTGGACTTGAAGTCTCAGCTATTAAAGATGCGACTCCAGTTCCACATAACGGGTGTCGTGCTCCTAAACGTCCTCGTGGATAATTGATTTTTGCGTAACTAAAATCTAGCCAAACGAGGAGGCGCAAAAATGTTAGAATTCGAAAAACCAACAATTGAAATCAAAGAACTTGTTGAGAGTGAGTATTTTGGAAAGTTCACAATCGAGCCACTTGAGCGCGGTTTTGGAATTACTTTAGGAAACTCACTACGTCGAGTATTACTGTCATCACTTCCGGGTGCTGCAGTTACTGATATTCATATCGATGGTGTTGTTCATGAATTTTCAACTATTGAAGGCGTTCTTGAGGACGTTACAACAATCATCTTGAATATTAAGAAGCTCGTTCTCAATATGGACAATGATGATACTCAAACTTTGCTAATTGAAGCAAAAGGTGAGGGTGTAGTAACTGCTGGTGATATCAAATGTGATCCATCAGTTGAAGTTATTAACCAAGATTTACATATCGCGACTTTAGCTAAAGATGCGAATTTCCGCATGACTATGACAGCTCGTCGTGGTCGTGGGTATGTTCGTGCAGAATTTAATAAACAAGATAATCAATCAGTTGGAGTAATTCCAATTGATTCGATTTACACTCCAGTTCAAAAAGTATCATACACTGTAGATACACGAATTGGAAAAACACAAACTTACGATCGTTTAAACATTGAAGTGCAAACGGACGGAAGCGTGAATCCTCAGGAAGCTGTTGCAACAGCTGCCAAAATTATGATGGATCATTTAGAAGCTGTTGTCGCTATTAACGACACTGCTGCTGCATGGAACTTCATGATTGAAAAAGAAGATTCAACAAAAACCAAAGCAACTGAGATGAGTATTGAAGAACTTGATTTATCAGTTCGTTCATATAACTCACTTAAGCGTGCGGGCATTAACTCATTACAAGAATTACTTGATTTCTCAGAAGAGGATATGATGAAAATTCGTAACCTTGGAAAGAAATCATTAAAAGAAATCATTGATAAAATTCACGAACTTGGTTTACAACTTCGCGATGCAGATCGTGATTAATTAAAATTCTTGCAATCAGGAAGGAGGAATCGCTATGCGTAAATTAGGTCGTACAAGCACGCAACGTAAAGCTTTATTACGTGGACAAGCTACAGATTTAATTATTCATGAACGTATTGAAACAACAGAAGCGAAGGCGAAGGAATTACGTCGCCGCGTGGAAAAATTAATTACTCTTGGAAAACGTGGTGATTTACACGCACGTCGTCAAGCTGCAGCTTTAATGTATAAAGCTCAAGCCGCGAATGCTGATAAAGACTCACTTCAAAAGTTATTTGATGACATTGCTCCACGTTACGCTGAGCGCCAAGGTGGATACACTCGTATCATTAAATTAGGTGCTCGTAAGGGTGACGGTGCTGAAACAGTAATCATTGAATTAGTGTAATTATATACGAAGCATTAACCGCAATCAGTTCTTTCTGGCAAAGAACTGGTGGCGGTTTTTCTTCATTTCTACTAGAAATATCAAGAAATTTCTTTTGAGCATTTAATGGGTACATAAATTTTGAAAAGAAATTTTTTAGAGCAAAGCATAATTTTTAGCGAGATATATTTTTTTAAGAAATGAATGTGGTATAATAATGAGCGATTAAATGACAAAATTTACTAAAAGAAAATTGAATATAAGAGGGTAAAAGTAACCGGATGATTACTTTGAAAGGGATAGATATGAAGAGTAAAACAATTATTTCTTTGGATAAAATTAGTTTCATGTATCCGAATCAAACAATTTTTAAAGAACTATCAATTCAAATTCAAGAAGGCGAATGGGTAGCAATTGTTGGGGCGAACGGTTCTGGAAAAACAACACTAGCTAAAATATTAAGTGGACTATTACAAATTGAATCAGGTACTTTTGAAATTATTGGGCAAACTGTTACACCAGAAAATTTTGTTGAATTACGCCGTCAAGTCGGCATGGTTTTTCAAAATCCAGACGATCAATTTGTTGGGGTTACAGTTCGTGATGATATTGCATTCGGCCTTGAAAATCACCAACTTTCTCGTGAAATTATGCTTGAAAGAATTGAAAAATACGCCAAAAAAATTGAAATTGATGAATTTTTAGAACGAGAGCCACATGCATTAAGTGGAGGGCAAAAACAAAGGGTAGCAATTGCGAGTGTTTTAGCACTAGAACCTGAAATTATGATTTTCGATGAATCAACGTCAATGTTAGATCCTCACGCACGTCATGAAGTTATGGATGTGATTCAAGGTTTACATCAAAAAGAACAAAAAACAATTTTAACAATTACGCATGATTTAGAAGAAGCAATGCTGGCAGACCGGATGATTGTGTTACACGATGGTGAAGTAGTAGCTGATGATAAGCCACTCACAATTTTTGCGAATGAAACACTAGATTTAACAAAGTATCGTCTGAATTTACCATTTTATATTGCCGTGAGTCGGGCATTAAAGCAAGCTGGAAAACTTGATCATATCTACCACACACAAGAAGGATTGGTGAAAGCGCTATGCAACAAATAAAACTAACGAATGTTTCACACACATATAGTGATAGTTATAATGAAACACATGCGTTACAATCACTTGATTTAGTTATTGAAAAAGGTGAAAGACTAGCAATAGTGGGGCATACAGGTAGCGGAAAATCAACGCTTGTTCAACATTTAAATGCATTATTACAACCAACATCAGGTACTGTCGAAGCCTTTGGTTTAACAGTGACCAATAACCCGAAAAAAAATCGCAAATTAGGTTTATCAACAATTCGTCAAAAAGTCGGACTAGTATTTCAATATCCTGAATATCAACTTTTTGCAGAAACAGTTGAAGAAGATATCATGTATGGTCCACTCAATTTTGGTGCGAGTCGCGAAGCGGCAAAGCAAAAAGCACAGGAAATGATGAAGTTAGTAGGTTTACCAATGGAATTGGCTGAAAGATACCCATTAGCACTCAGTGGCGGACAGATGCGTCGTGTTGCGGTAGCTGGAATTTTAGCTATGGATCCAGATGTGCTCGTGTTAGATGAACCAACAGTCGGCTTAGACCCTCGTGGTCAAGCTGAGATGATGGAATTATTTTTACAACTTCAGGAGCAACTCGATAAAACATTAATTATTGTGACACATGATATGGATGTAGTAGCGAACTACGCCCAAAGATTAGTTGTCATGAAGTCTCGTCAAAAAGTTTTCGACGGAAAACCGAGTGATTTCTTTAAACAAGATGAACTCGTAACTGCGTGTAACATGGAATTGCCACACACCGTACAATTAGTAAATGCGTTACGTGAAAGTGGTAACTCAATCAGCGAAACAGTGTTAACTTTTTCAGAGTTAATCACAAATTTAGTTGATATGGAGGCAACAGTATGAAATTAGCAATTGGAAATTACTTAGAAACGGATTCAATAATTCATCGGTTAAATCCGGTTGTTAAGCTTATAATTTTCTTCACTTGGATAATTGCCATTTTTATGGTGAAAAATTTAGCGGTTTATGTTGGCATACTTATTGGAATTATTATTTTGATACGGATTACCAAGTTACCACTTAAACTTATTGTCGATAGCGCAACAAGTTTAAAATGGTTATTGGCAATCATGATTGTTTTTAATTTATTCTTTTATAAACAAGGTAATTTACTTTGGGAATTTGGAATTATCCAAATTTATGATCAAGGGGTCTATCAGGTAACATTATTGACGTTCAGGCTTATTAGCGTTGTTATGCTAGCAACAATGCTGACTTTAACGACAAAACCACTAGATTTAACGTTAGCGATTGAAAAGCTATTATCGCCGTTTAAACGGTTTATTCCGGTCGCCGATATTGCTTTAATGGTTTCAATTGCAATTCGGTTTATTCCGACATTAATAGATGAAACGGATAAAATTATGAAAGCGCAAGCGTCAAGGGGTGCAAACATTGAAGAAGGCCCGATCTACCAACGGGTTAAGCACTTACTTTCAATGTTAATCCCGATGTTTGTGATTTCATTTAAGCGTGCGGAAAATTTAGCTGTTGCGATGGAGGCACGAGGGTACACAGATGCCCAATCGCGGACACGTTTAACTCAGTTGAATTGGTATCGCTTTGATACGATTGGTTTAATAATCGGGTTAATAATAACAGTAATTTTAGTTGTGATTGGATGGGTTGGATAATGGAAATTAAGCAACGTTTAAAGTGTGTTGTTACATATGATGGTTCGGCTTTTTCTGGCTATCAGAAACAACCGAATGAACGAACGATTCAAGGCGAAATTGAGAGAGTAATTAGTAAAATTGTGAAACAACCAGTAATCATTCATGCTAGTGGGCGAACTGATGCCGGAGTCCATGCAAGGGGACAGGTTTTTCATTTTGATAGTTGCGTCGAAATACCAGCAGAGCGCTGGATTCGAGCAATAAATAAATTATTACCACCAGATATTTATATTCGAAAAGTTGAAGTTGTATCAACAGATGATTACCAGTTTCATGCGAGATTTAGTGCTAGAGGAAAAGAATATCGGTATCGTCTAAAAACGTTACCACAACATGGTTACAATCCGTGTGAGCGGAACTACGTCACATATATCTATCATGAATTAGATGTCGCAGCTATGAAAAAAGCAATTAAGCTCTTTGAAGGTAAACATGATTTTCGAACTTTCGCTGCAAATCCAGCAGGACACGACTGTGTTCGAACAATTAATAAAATTGAAATTCAAGAAACGTCTGAAGGTATTGAGTTTATTTTTGTTGGGAATGGATTTTTACGCTATATGGTAAGATCATTAGTCGGGACTATTTTAGAGGTTGGGCGTCATCGCTTAACGGTGGAACAAGTTCGAAAGATGTTAGAAGCATGTGAACGGAAACAATGTCGTTGGACTGCACCTGCGCAAGGGTTAACCCTTTGGGAAGTAAGTTACAATTAAACCTAATTTTTAATATGAACGCAGTTGACATTAAGCGCTAAAAAAGGTAAAATATCAATTGGATTTGTTCTTTTTCACGTTCGCTAGCCCCGGATAAAAGAAGAATAATTATCTTAGGAGGAATGAATATGCGCACTACTTTCATGGCGAAATCAACCGATGTAGAACGTCAATGGTACGTAATTGACGCAGAAGGAAAGACATTAGGTCGTTTAGCTTCTGAAGCTGCAGCGTTATTACGCGGTAAGCACAAAGTAACATTTACACCACACGTTGACTGCGGTGATAACGTAATTATTATCAATGCTGATAAAATCGTTTTAACAGGAAACAAATTAAACGGGAAACCAAACGGTAAAAACTACCACAATGCAAGTGGACACATTGGGGGATTACGTACTCGTACGGCTGCCACTATGTTAGACAAATATCCAACAGAAATGTTAGAGATTGCTATCAAAGGGATGTTACCAAAAACTCGTTTAGGACGTCAAATGTTCAAAAAATTATTTGTTTATGCAGGACCTGAACACAAACAGACTGCACAACAACCAACTGCGTACGAATTACGCGGATAATTAACAACAGAAGGAGGAAATACAGATGGCTCAAGTTCAATACTGGGGAACAGGACGTCGTAAGAGCTCAACAGCTCGCGTTCGTTTAGTTCAGGGAAGCGGAAACGTTACAATCAACGGGAAAAGTATGCAAGAATACTTACCATTAGAAACATTACGTGTAATCGTAAAATTACCTTTAGTTGTTACTGAAACTGAAGGAAAATTCGACGTTATCGTAAACGTTAATGGTGGTGGATACACTGGTCAAGCTGGTGCAATCCGTCACGGAATCGCACGTGCTTTATTAGAAGTAAACAAAGATTTACGCCCAGCTTTAAAATCAGCTGGATTCTTAACACGTGATGCACGTATGAAAGAACGTAAAAAACCAGGACTTAAAGGTGCACGTCGTGCTCCACAGTTCTCAAAACGTTAATCTTTATTATCGTTTTATTAAAGCATACCTTTGGGTATGCTTTTTTTGTTCGTATAAATAGATAATCAATCAGTATAGAATAAAATTTATGAATAATACAGATTGTATGGACTTGAGTATCATTAACGATTGCGAGATAAACTAACACAAAATAGAATGATATATATGAAATGTAATCAATAGAAGATAAAAATCATGAAATACTGAACTTCATTTAAAAGCTTATTTGAGTAAAATTCGTAAATAATCGTAAAAATAGATAGGTATGATGTTAAATATGGAGACATAGATCTACATTATTCTAAAAGTGAGTAACTAAAAAGAAACAAATAAGCAGATAAAAAAATCGTCAATTCGAAAAAAATATTGATTTTTTTCGAATTTTTTTCGAGAAAACCAACTGAAAAAAATGTGGAAATTCAATAAAAAACATTGTATTTCACTTGAAAAAAAGACACACACGAAAGCGTTGTAAAAAGGAAAAGAAAGAAAAAGCAAAAAAGCAAAAAAAGATTGTAAAAAGTGTTGACGATAGGTATGAAAGGGTGATAAGATACATCTTGTCCTTAAGGAAAGCAAACAAAGCAAC
>JBOFSL010000404.1:0-1229 GCA_051651525.1 Culicoidibacterales bacterium
GAACACCAGATTGGTCAAAATCGAAAAAAGATGAAGTAGTAGCAATTTTAAAAACAGAACACCAAGCAAATGAAACAATCGGTACTGAAACAACAGCAGACATTGAGTTATTAATTGGTCAAAAACAATATATTGAAGAAAAAACACTAAGTGCTATTGAAAGTTCATTTGAGTATTTAGCTTTATCAACACCAACAGTTGCGTTAAAAACACAAACACAAATTGATATGAATATTATTAAGCCAACATATCGCTCTGACTTTAAGAACCCAATGTATGTGACAACTGGAAAAACAAATGTATATGTACCAGATGTGATGGGTGAATTACAAGATGATTATCAAAATAATTCAACAGAGGATGCTAGCTTAGGTGCATATGTGATGCCATTATCATATAATAAAATACTTGGTTTCCGACTTGGTAGCCATGCGTTAGCCGAAGTTACAACATTCCAAATTAATGACAAACAAGATATCTATACTGAATATGAAGAAAATACTGGTGTAGATTGGAATAAAGCAGGTGATAAATTGCGTATGTTTAAACGTGAATACTATATTCCAATTGAAGCAGAGTCAGTATTAAAGCCAAAACAAACATATGCAATCAATTATCAATTAGGAAGCTTAGGGTTGAGTGATGTAACACTTGAACATCAACAAAACTTTAGTTTTGAATCGTATATGTTTGGACACATTAGTGATGATCCATATTACTTAATTCAAGTCGAAACGCCATTTACGAAAGATGTATCAGATTATCGTTACCATTATTCAATGACACCCGAACAACGTCAACAAATTCGTGAAATTGATGATGCATTGAACAAAGGATTTGTCCATACATGGGCAAGAACAAATCATCAAGAACGATCAGAGAAATTGAAAGAAATCATAGCACCATAATTAAAAACGCATCCCTAAAAGAGATGCGTTTTTAAAATACAAATGAATCAACACTTTGAAAAAACTAGTAACCAAGGAGGTGGTTACACTAATAATATCGCATGTTTCAGAAAAAATACGACATACTAAATTTTTTTAATTTTCTAGAGTTACTTGCTGGGTTTGGAACCCTAAAAAAATAGTATCAGTTCCATCCCAGTTTGAAATAGTTTTACGAATGTGGTTAGCCTCTTCGTGATAGCCTAGTGATGTATATTCCCCATCACCGTAAGTAATTGTAATATCTTCAAATATTTCTAAAATTTCATTTATTTCCTTTTT
>JBOFSL010000405.1:0-5497 GCA_051651525.1 Culicoidibacterales bacterium
CATTTGGTGCTTTTTTCGTTTCGATTACTTGAGCACGGACTGTTTCACTCGTAATCATTCCCGTATCACCAACTTGTCCACCACTTTCAGCGTAAAAGCTTGTTTCTGACAAGATTACTTGACCAGTTTCCCCAGCACGTAAACGATTTGTAGCTTCTCCTGCTTGTAACATTAAAGCTACTGTTCCCGTTGCTGTTAACGCTTCATAACCAACGAAATTTGTCGGTGTTGTAAAGTTACGTAATACAGGGTTTTGTGCTTGCATTGAGTCCATATCTTCACGAGCATTCCGTGCACGTGTACGTTGTTCTTCCATTGCTACTGCAAAACCATCAAGATCAACTGCGAAATCATGATCAGCCGCATATTCTTGCGTTAATTCAATTGGGAATCCGTACGTATCATATAATTTAAACGCATCAGCTCCAGCAATTGTTTTATCCGTTGCTGTTTCCATGAATGTTGCTAAAATTGCTAACCCATCATTTAATGTTTCTAAGAAACGCTCTTCTTCATTCGTAATTACTTTTTGAATAAATGGAATGTGCTCAGTTACATATGGATAATAATCAGCCATGACTTCGGCAACCGTTGGAACGAGTTGTGCCATAAATGGTTTTTCTAACCCTAGTTTTTTCGCCCAGCGAACAGCACGACGAATTAAACGACGAAGGATATATCCACGCCCTTCATTCGATGGTAATGCGCCATCAGCCACTGCAAATGTCACAGTACGAATGTGATCGGAAATAATCTTGAAGGCAATGTCACTCGTTGGATTGACACGATATTTTTGTCCACTCACGCGTTCAACATGGTGAATAATTGGCATAAATAAGTCAGTATCATAGTTCGTTGGGACATCTTGAATAATTGATGCCATGCGTTCAAGGCCCATCCCGGTATCTATGTTCTTGGCTGGAAGTTCAGGATATTGCTCGCGCGTTAAACCTTGCGTTGAGTTATATTGTGAAAAAACGACGTTCCAAACTTCAAGGTAACGTTCATTTTCTCCACCAGGGTACATTTCTTCTTTTGGTGTGTCAAATTCATAGCCAACACCACGATCGTAGAAAATTTCAGTATTCGGTCCACATGGTCCCTCGCCAATTTCCCAAAAATTATCTTCTAAACGAACGATGTGACTTGGGTCAACCCCTAATTCTAACCATAGCGCATATGCCGCTTCATCACGTGGATGAATTGTGATGTAGAGTAACTCTTTATCAAATGCATACCATTGTGGACTTGTGAGTAATTCCCACGCCCATTTAATCGCATCTTCACGGAAGTAGTCACCGATTGAGAAGTTTCCTAACATTTCAAAGAAGGTATGGTGACGTGCTGTCAACCCAACATTTTCGATATCATTTGTCCGGATTGATTTTTGTGCATTGGTAATTCGTGGCGAATTTGGCACTTCACTTCCATCAAAATATTTTTTCAAGGCAGCAACACCACTGTTAATCCATAATAACGTTGGATCTTCATGTGGTACAAGCGGTGCACTCGGCTCAATCATATGACCCTTTTCAGCAAAAAATTCTAAATACATACGACGAATTTGTGAACTAGTTAATTTCTTCATTTGGTCTTTCAGCTCCTATAAAATAAAACTTTTAAATCTTCTTTATTCTAGCATAAATTGACTATTCATGCGATATTTATCCTTTTTGATTGCTATTTTTTTCAGCTTTTTTGCTGAATTATCATGTTTTTATAAAAACGGCCCTATAATTTCAACTTCCATGAAGTCGAACGGACTGACATTTTCCATATCATACTCTCCAAGTTCAAGTAATTCAAACTCTCCTTCTGGAATATTTTTTTCACTTTTATGCATCAGCAATTCAGCTAATAATGTCCGGCGTGGTTTATCACTATAATTCAATACTGCTTGCGTTAACGCCTGCGGATCACCACATAAAATCAGTGATCGCTTCGCTCGGGTCATGCCGGTATAGAGTAATTTCCGATATAGCATCATGTGATATGACTGACTCAATGGCATAATGATAATTGGAAACTCACTCCCCTGTGATTTATGAACCGAAATACAATAAGCAAGTTGTAGTTTATCAAAATGCTCACTCGGATATTCAATTGCTTCACCATCAACGTTCAGCAATAAATAAGGCTCTTTGCCGTGAACTTTGACAATTGCGTCAATTACGCCAACATCCCCATTATAGATGTTCAGATCCGGCAAGTTTTTCAGCTGCAGTACTTTATCACCTTCCCGGAAAGTCGTCGTCCCAAACACTAATTCTTGCTTCGTTTCCGTTGCTGGATTGAGTAACGTCTGGAGTTGTTCGTTCAACGTATTAATCCCGGCAAGACCTTTATAAATCGGTGCTAACACTTGAATATCGAGGGGATTGTAGCCTTTGTTCACGGCATTCACGACAATTTGGCCAATTACTTGGGCAAGTTGCTGTGTCGGACGTTCGATAAAACTATAATCATTGGCTTTTTGGAAAAATTCAGGACTCACATGGCCAGTTCGCACTGCTTGGGCTAAATCAATAATTTTCGAACCATCAGCTTGACGGAAGATCGTCGTTAATTGATTGGTCACAAATTGTTGACTCGCTATTAAGTCAGCTAAGACATTCCCAGGCCCTACCGATGGCAATTGATCACTATCACCAACAAAAATCAAATGTTGCAAATTCGGTAAAGCTTTCAATAGTGACTGTAGCACCCAAATATCAAGCATTGACGTTTCATCAACAATGACAAATTCAACATCATCGAGGGGGTTTTCATCATTGAAATGAAATTTATTCGTATGTAAATCATATCGTAAAAATCGATGGATTGTCATTGCTTCATATCCCGTAGCTGCCTTCATCCGTTTTGCGGCTTTTCCAGTCGGTGCTAGTAAGACAATTGGGAAGTCTGTTGATTGTTCATATTCATCTAAATCAGGCTTAATCTCATAACTTTGGCACATCGCGTCAATCAAACCTTGGATAACCGTCGTTTTCCCCGTTCCTGGCCCACCAGTCAAAATGCTAATCGGCACTTGTAACGCCTGAACAATTGCTTGTTTTTGTTGCTCAGCATATTGAATCCCTAGTCTTTGTTCACACTGATGAATAAAGTGTACAACATCCAACGAATCGGGCACGGTAATCTCACGTTGATTGATTTCCAATAATTGTTGCGCAATGGTGCGTTCTGCTTGCATAAACAAAGGTAAAACATACTCATCTTCACCTAGTGGTACTAAACGTTTTTGTTGCTGCAATTGCACTAATTGCGCTTCAACTTCACTCGTCGCTCGGCTATCCAGTTGTAAAATTCGGAATACTTCGGCAATAATTTCTGGTTTCACCATGTACGTATGCCCATTTTGTTGGCAAAATTCTTGTATTGTCGTTTGAATCCCTGCTAGCAGCCTGCGCTCATCTAGTGGTGTCATCCCAAGTGAAAAGGCAATTCGATCAGCAATTCCAAAACCAATTCTTGGGACTTTTTCAATCATCACATACGGATTGGCACGGATTTGGCCAATTGTCTCAACGCCAAACACTTGATAAACACTTCGTGCTTGGTTCATTGACAAGCCATTTTCAGTTAAAAAGACTAACGTTTGTTCACTGCCTGAATGTTCAACAAGTTGGTCGTAGAATCGTTCTGCTTTTTTACTTGTCCAACCTTTCATTTGTACTTCATCAAGTAATTCAATATTTAACAACACTTCTTCAACTAAATTTTCACCAAGTTGTTCGACAAGTTGTTCTGCGGTTTTTTTCCCAATTCCGCTAAAAAGATCACTTGATAAATATTGCACTAATGCATCTTTTGTTGCTTTTTTCATTTTTTTTGCGACGATGACATCAAACTGTTCCCCAAATTTCGGATTATTTTTGAGCATCCCCTCGAAATGATATTGTTGATTCAGCTGTAAGGTAATTGGTAACGCACCTACAACTTTTACGTCGGTATTTAACAAGTGTTGGCACTGTTCGCTCGTTTGTTCAACCCGGACAACAACAACTTGATATCCATTCTCTTCATTCGCAAAGCGAACGTGTTCTACTGTTCCTTCAATGAAATTTTCCACAACAAATTCCTCTCTTATTGGCACGTCCACCAAACTGGTGTAATTGGTGTCGTGACCATTTTGAATAATAATTCTCCCGTTGCACGACTATCATCCAATGCATTATGTGCATTGGTTAAATCAATGTCATAATATTCAGCTAACACACCTAAATTATGTTTTCGGCTTGGTGTTTGAACATGTTGCTTTGCGTAAGTCAGCGTACAAAACGTTTGTAACGGTGGGCACTGTAAATTGGCAGCGGCACATTCACGTGCTAGTACACCTAAATCAAATTTGGCGTTATGGGCAACAATGACATGATTTTCTAAATACGGTAAAATTGCTAGCCACATTTGGGCAAAGGTTGGTTTCCCTTGCACATCTCTCGCACTAAGTCCATGCACCCGTTGTGCTCCTGGTTCAATCGCTACTCCCGGTTGAAACATTTGATAAATTTCAGCAACTTTTTGGCCGTCTTCATAGATCACCATCCCCAAAGAAACAGCTCGATTTTCTTTAAATCCAGTTGTTTCAAAATCAAAAACTGTAATTTTTTGTCGATTCATTATTTTCACGTCCTCTTTTCACTAATTTTATTGTTTTATTCTATCACATTTTGTAAAAATGCAGTATACTTGTTCTAATTCTTAGCACCATAGGGGGTACAATTATGGAAAACTTTATTTTTTCAGCACCGACACAACTCATTTTCGGTCATGATGTTGTCGCACACAATTTAGCTTCAGCTTTGGCAAAACCGGCGAAAGTACTTGTCGTTTATGGCGGTGGAAGTGTGAAAGCTAGCGGACTTTATGATGAAGTCCTATCAGTCTTAACAGCAGCCAATATTGCTTTCGTCACATTCGGTGGTATTGAACCGAATCCACGTGTTCATACCGTTGAAGAGGCAATTGCCGTAGCGCGCCATGAAACTGTTGATTTTGTTTTAGCCGTCGGAGGCGGAAGCGTAATTGACGCGGCAAAATTAATTGCTGCTGGTATTTGTTACAACGGTCCCGCTTGGGATTTAGTAATTGGAACAAGTCCTGTTCAAGCCGCAATTCCACTTGGAACAATTTTAACGTTAGCTGCAACTGGTTCAGAAACAAATTCTGGTTCGGTCATTACTAATTTAGAAACAGGTGAGAAAAAAGGTTGGGGTTCACCGCTTGTTTTACCAAAATTTGCTTTGTTAGATCCAAAAAATACGAAAACAGTTCCATTTAACCATACATTATATGGCATCGTTGACATTATGAGTCACTTATTTGAACAATATTTCCGTGGCAATCCATTAACAACTAAAAATCCATACCAAGAAGCGTTAATCGAAACGACTTTACGCCAAGTCATCCAAACAGCTCAACCACTTTTACATGACTTAACAAGTTATGAGCTTCGCGAAACAATGATGATTTGTGGAACATATGCATTGAACGGGGT
>JBOFSL010000406.1:0-1093 GCA_051651525.1 Culicoidibacterales bacterium
AGTTTAGCCAAATTGCCACAGCCGTTACGGAGAAACTGCGGGCGAATACGCAAAAAATACATGACTTACGTCAAGCCTATAAAGTTATTCAAGGTCAACTTGTCCAAAAAAACCAGCTGACACGTGACATTCAAATACAAACAGGAGCCCTTGAAACGAATAACCAAGCCCAACAACAACTGAACCAAGCATTAGCTGTTGTCAAAGACCAACTCAAGCAGTTGGAAACGACAACCAAAGCTGAACTTATTCAACAAGCCGAAGCAATCATTGGTGCCACTGAATTCGTGGAAATCGCTCATATCGTTGAACAGAAATTAGCAATGCAAGCTCAAGCTTTAACCCAGCTCAATCTCGTCGCATTAAGCGAACAAGTTGAAAAGTTTGAAGCAAGTAAAAAAGCAATCCCAACCCTTGAAGTTTCTGTCCAAAATGTAGCAGCAGAATACCAAAAACTGGAAACTACCGTGGCAACCCAACTGGCTCAACTCGAAGCTAGTCACAAACAAACCGAAGCACTCAGAGCGAAACTCCCGTATGCAAGCGAAGCAATTGCCGTGCAAGCAATTCGTGAATTGAAGCAAACGATGATTCAATTCGCTGAAAGTTTTGCGGAAGCGGAAGCGGCTTTACAAACGACCGAGGCACAAGTGAGTCAATTGCGTGGGGAAATGATAATATTAACAGGTGATATTCAAGCAACACCAATTGGTGATCAATCAGTCATCAGTGAGAAACTTCCTGATTTACAAATCCAAAAAACAGCTCAAGATGCCCTTCGTCAAAAAATTCAAACCCGTCTTGATCGCAATCAACAAGCTTTGAAAAATGTTACGAACCAATCAGAGCTGTTATTAACAACGGAACAACAGTATATGTGGGTTAGTGCGTTAGATAAAACTGCCAATGGAAATTTAAGTGGAAAAGAAAAAGTCATGCTCGAAACCTTTATCCAAATGACGTATTTTGACCGAATTATTCAACGTGCGAATGTGAAATTGATGGAAATGTCGGGGGGACAATACGAATTAGCCCGTCGAATGGAAGCGATGAACAATCGTAGTCAAAGTGGACTTGAACTCGATGTCAGTGA
>JBOFSL010000407.1:0-1765 GCA_051651525.1 Culicoidibacterales bacterium
AATAAAAAAAGCAAAATTCATGCCTCGTGACATAAATTTTACTTTTTCATTTTCTATTTCAACAGCCTCTAACGTGTGCGCTGTTTTTTGGGTTTTAGTATAAACCTTGATGTGCTTTGGCTTTTGA
Organism: Culicoidibacterales bacterium; assembly: GCA_051651525.1. GTDB lineage: Bacteria > Bacillota_I > Bacilli_A > Culicoidibacterales > ZOR0006 > ZOR0006. The sequence continues at coordinate 128 of JBOFSL010000407.1, forward strand.
TTTTCGTTCTTGACGTCCGGCTTGGCGCACTTCTTGACGACGTGATTTTTTCAAGGCTTCATCAGATAAACGTTTCCGTTTCACTTTGTAACCTGGTTTCACTTTTTTACCTTTTGTTTTCGGTGCAGCAAGATTTTGAATTTTCGTTTCTTTTTCATTTTTAGCTGTTAAACCACGAGATTCGCGGCGTTGGCGACTAATAATTTTCCATTCACCATTTGCATTTACTTCTTGGTACGTGAATTCAACTCCACGATCGCGTAATTTTTGTACTAATGGCTCTTCAGCTGGTTCAACAAGTGTGTAGACGATTCCTTGATTATCAACACGTGCAGTTCTTCCTGAACGGTGAATATAGAAATCAAGGTCTTTTGGTACTTCGTAGTTGATAATGTGGCTGACACCATCAATATCAATTCCACGTGCAGCGATGTCTGAAGCAACAACGTACTGGAATTCTAAAGTACGCACACGACGTAACATTTGGCGACGTTCACGTGGATTTAAATCTCCATGTAATTCACCAACTTTGTATCCTTTTTCTCGTAAGAATGTCGCGATTTCGCTTGCACTTTTACGTGTATTTGCGAAAACCATTGCTAAATATGGATTGATATGCGTAATTACGTCAATTAAAATTGCTGAACGTTCTTTACGACGAACTGGTACTAAAACGTGTTCGATTTTCATTGGTGTTGCTTGTTTCGGTGTAATCCGGAAACTTTTTGCACCTGATAAATATTTTTGGATAAAATCGCTTAATTGTGCAGGAATCGTTGCTGAGAACACAAGTAATTGTGCATTCACACACACACTTGCTAATTCATCAACTGCTTCTAAGAAACCTGTATCGAAAATCATATCAACTTCATCAACAACCATCGTTTTCGCTGTATAAATTTTTAAGACTTTTTCTTTTACAACGATATCTTGAATTCGTCCCGGTGTTCCGATGACAAGTTGTGGTTGCATATTTTCTTGGTTTTCTTGATTTTTCAGTTTATTTACTAAACGATCGCGATCTGTTCCACCAATTGCTAATAGAATACGCACATCTTGATTACTAAAGCGCGCTAATTCGCGTGCGCGTATCGTAATTTGCTCAGCTAACTCACGTGTTGGTGCAATAATAACTGCTTGAACTTCATCACGTGTAATATCCAATTTTTCAAAAATCGGAATTAAAAATGCATGTGTTTTCCCTGTTCCGGTTGGCGCTTGTCCAATAACATTTTCGCCTTTTAATGCGGCTGGAAATACTTCATGTTGGATTGGTGTTGGAGTCACAAATCCTAGCTTGTCAATTGCTTTTTTGACATCTTTTTTAAAATTATAATCAGCATACTTCGTTTGCATTGCCATTCAATTTCACCTCATTCATTCTCAATCATAGTTGTTTTTTCAATATCCACGATAAAGTGGGCACAAGTATCAACATGATAACTTGTCTATCATAGCGGAAAAACCAGTGCTTTTCAAGGATATTCACATGAATGATTAGGTTTTTATGATGAATTTTCAAAAGAGCAGACTTTATTTTTTAAAGACGGTATAATTAAAACAATAATTCTCTTACGGAAAGGTGCCTTATTATGAAAGTTTTAAAAATTAGCCCCCGTGGATATTGCCACGGTGTTG
>JBOFSL010000408.1:0-1735 GCA_051651525.1 Culicoidibacterales bacterium
AATAGCTTCAATTGCATCAGCACTTGGGTTTCCTACTGGTCCAACTGGTAAGCCCGTAATGACATAGGTATTATATGGTGAATCGGTTTGTAATTCGGCATTAGTAAAGTTTAAGGCAACTTTTCCTATCGCATACGCAACCGTTACATCACTTCCTAGTGGCATTTCAGCTGCTAGGCGATTCATAAAGACTCCAGCCACAAGTTCTCGATCAGCTCGTTCACTTGCTTCACGTTCAACAATTGACGCTAATGTTAAGACTTCATCAATCTCTAAATCAAAATCGGCAATTGCTGCTTCGTATGGAGCTAAAATAACAGACATTTGATCAAGCAAACGCACCACAACACTTTCAACACTACTATCAGCTTGGATAAAATACGTATCCGCTGCTAAGTAGCCTTCGAGTGGATGTTTGATTCCCTCAGTGAAAATCGCATCAGTTAAAAACCAGTAATCAGCTTGTAAGCTTTTGATCCACGTTTTATCAGCCATTTTCGCGAGTACATCAGCATCAGAAATTTCTAAAATTTCGGCAATTTTCGTGGCAACTTGAGGAATCGTGTCACCTTCAATGAGCGTGAGTACTCGTTCATTTGAATCACGTCCATCAGTTAAAATATCACCAACCTCAAAAATTGGCATACGTGTTGAGAAAAGATAAATTCCTTTAGGAATATCATTTCTTCCGGTCAATTGCGACCAAAACGTTAACCCTTGGGCACTACGAACAATCCCCATTTCTGCTAATTCTTCCGCAATTGCAGTTAACGTTGTGGTTTCCGAAACGATATATCGTTTTTCTTGCGCATTTAACAACTCAACTGGTCCTAAGAGCGAATATCCAATTGCGCCTACTACAAGTAATACCGTACAAATGATTACAATGATACTCCCAATAATTACTTTTGGTGACTTCCGTCGATTATTCTTCATCTTCTAATGTATCAAGATAATCGTTAATCCGATCTTCAATCATTTCAAGTTCGGCAGGGTGCACTGTTTCCGGGTTGATTGGTTCAAGATGTCCTTGTGTCCCATCCTCTGGATTATATGTTGCTACCATTAAAATTTCTTCATCATCTTCATCTGCATCAACTGGGTAATAAACAACGTAGTGTGATCCATATTCTTTTGCTTCAAACGTCATTAAAATTTCACATTCAATTTCGTTGCCACGTTCATCAGTTACAATTAAGATTTCTTCTTCCATTTTCAAATCCTCCTTGGGAGTTATTTTAATAAGTTTTCAATCGCTTGTGATACAAGTTCATCAAACTCAACTTTTAATTGTTTCAATTGTTCAACGGCTTCATCAGCTGTCATTGATTTTGGTGCTTCACCAATTGTTTGGTCAACCGCTTCATCAAATTCAGCTTTTAACGCTGCTAATTCTTCCGCAATTTCTACCGCTGAAACTGCTTCAACTTCAGTTTCAGGAGTGAGTAACGCTTCAACATCAACATCATCGTTCATCATTTCGCGTTCAGCATCAGTAATTTCTTCCTCTTCCTCTTCTTCAAGGAAAGTAGCGACTAATTCCTCAATCATATCCCACTCTTCTTCAGTTGTGACTGGTAATAATTTTCCATCCATCCCAACTTCTGGATCAAACGTCGCTGCATACAGTGGTAAATTCCCATCTGCATCTTCTTCAACACCGAACGGATAGTAAATCACGTAGCTTTTATTGAAATCAGCTGAATCAAAAGTAAATAATACCTCGCATAATACT
>JBOFSL010000409.1:0-2254 GCA_051651525.1 Culicoidibacterales bacterium
GTCGTGACCAATGGGATTCACCACATTCCCCGTTTACTTGAAGTTGGCGTCAAAACGATTGTACTTGGTGGCAATATTAAACCGACAACCCAAGCAGTTGTTGGTCCGAAAGCAATCAAACATTTAAATCATTACGCATTTGATTATTGTTTCATCGGTGCGAATGCAATTGATGAGCACTTTGGGTGTTCAACACCAGATGAAGCGGAGTCAGCTGTGAAGCAAGTTGCAATTCAGCAGAGTGCACAAACATTGATCTTAGCTGATTCAAGCAAATTCGGGCATCGTTCATTCTCGTATTTTTGTGATTTAGAACAAGTTACGATTATTACTGATAGTTGCCCAAAAGTATTTCAAAATTATCCGAAAATTGAGGTTATAACTGAATGATTTATACATGTACTTTTAATCCAGCCATTGATTTGGTCTTGCCAGTCCCGAATTTAGCATTAGGTGATTTAAACCGCGTTACTAATGAAGCCTTCGTCCCGGGGGGAAAAGGCATTAATGCATCAATTATTTTTAGTCGTCTTGATTTAGCTAATGTTGCTACTGGTTTCCTCGGCGGATTCACGGCACAATATCTTGAAGCTGCGCTCGTCGCTGAAGCAGTGACACCGCACTTTATCACGGTTGAAGGGACAACGCGGATAAACGTTAAATTAAAAGGTGAAGTTGAAACCGAAATTAACGCGAGTGGTCCAACGGTTTGCGAAGCTCAATTCAAGCAACTTGTTGACTACTTGGCAACAGTACTCCAAGCCGATGACGTCCTCTTTTTAGCAGGAACAGCAGCACCAGGTTTAGATGAAGCTGCCTATGTGGCATTAGCAAAACTGTGTCAGACGAAGCAAGTCAACTTAGTATTAGATACGACGAAAGCCTTTTTAACGAAATGTTTAGCGTATCGTCCGTTTATTATCAAACCAAATCACCATGAACTTGGCGAAATTTTCGATGTTGAAATTAATGATCAAGCAACATTAATCAAGTATGCGAGAAAACTCCAACAGCTTGGTGCACGGAATGTCCTTGTTTCCCAAGGTGGAGCCGGAGCGACATTGGTCACGGAAACGCAAGCAGTCTATCGGTCAAATATCCCAACTGGAACACTCGTGAACTCAGTAGGTGCAGGGGACTCAATGTTAGCTGGCTTTATTGCCACTTATATTAAAACCAAAGATTATGCTCAAGCGCTGAAAGTTGGCGCAGCCACAGGAAGTGCGACAGCGTATCAAGTCGGCTTAGCAACAAAGGTTGAGATTGAAAAACTTCTGCCACAGATTATAATTACGAAAATTGAGGAATAAACAATGCAGCTTTTTGAATTATTTGATATCACATTAGTCGAACTTGAATTGCCGACAACAGATAAGCAATCCACAATGGATTATATGGCAAAAAAATTAGCTGAAGCCGGACGTGTCGATAATGTCGAACTATACCGTGAAGCCCTCGCTGACCGTGAAGCGCTCTCTTCGACTGGAATTGGTGAAAGTATCGCAATTCCCCATGCGAAAAGTATCGCTGTCAAACAAGCAACGATTGCGTTTGGACGTAAAATGAGTGGAATTGAGTGGGAGTCATTTGATGGCACACCCGCACAATTAGTCTTTATGATTGCTGCCCCAGAAGGCGCAAATAATGCGCATTTACAAGCATTATCGCAATTATCAAAAGTATTAATGCAACCAACGGCAAAAGCCGCGTTACTAGGTGCAAGTGATCAAGCGACAATTCTTGATGTTTTCAAGCGTTTTGGTGAACAACCAGCCCAAGCCAAAGTAGTTGCAACACCACCAACCCAAATGGGCGGAATTGAAGTCTTAGCTGTCACAGCATGTCCAACTGGGATTGCACATACGTTCATGGCTGAAGAAAAATTAAAACAAGCTGCACAAAAAGCTGGTGTCAGCATTAAAGTTGAAACGAATGGTCAAGCAGGAGTTGCCAATGCATTAACAGCTGAAGAAATAGCGAATGCAAAAACAATTATCGTGGCTGCTGATAAAAAAGTTTCGACAGCACGATTTGCCGGAAAACACGTCATTACGGTGCCCGTTGCTGATGGAATTTACAAAGCTGATGAGTTAATTGTGAAAGCACAACAACAAGACGCACCAATTTTCCAAAGTAATGAAACGAGTGAACAAGCAGATGCAGGATCAAGTAATGAGAGCATCGGCCGGAAATTTTATAAGCATTTGATGAATGGCGTCAGCAATATGCTCCCATTCGTCATTGCTGGAGGAAT
>JBOFSL010000410.1:0-1379 GCA_051651525.1 Culicoidibacterales bacterium
GTAGTAAATCAGCAGTTAGTTGGAACTGACTTCAATATTGATTTTGCAAAGTTAAATCAAAGCCGCTTAAAAGCACCATTAGATAAAGCACGGTATATCGTGGGGATTCGGCCAGAATACTTCGTACTATCGACAACAGAACCATTATTTAGCACAACGATAGAGACGAGCGAGTTAATCGGGAAAGATTGTATCTTCAACTTTACTGCAAATGGAGTCACTGTTAAAGCAATTACTGAAATTAGTAATAATACGCAAGCAGGCAACCAAGTAAGTTTCACCCTCGATTACGAAGGAATTTACCTGTTTGAAGAGAATGGGGTGCGTGTATACTAATGAAAAAATTTATGCGTTATCGATATCGAGCAGAAAATTCACCACAAGCGTGGCTATTCCTCTTGCCATCGTTATTAATCATAGCTGTTTTCAATATTTATCCGTTATACCAAACGTTTAAATTATCAATGTTCAAAGGAAGTTTGAATAACTTAACGTTCAACGGGTTGCAAAACTTTCAAGTTGTCTTGCAAGATCCCAAGTTCCATACAGCAATTTCAAATACAGCGACCTATGCTTTTGTCGTTGTTCCGTTAGGATTAATCATTGCCATGTTTATCGCAGTGACTATTTACGAAAAAATTAAGTGCAAAGATTTCTTTGAAACAATTTTCTTCATTCCGTACTTAACAAGTATTATTGCAGTTGGGGTAGTCTTCCGTTTCTTATTGAATGGTGATTATGGGTTTATCAACCACTTACTGAGTTATATCAATGTTGGACCGATTAATTTCTTAGACAATCCATCAATGAGTATTACGACGTTGATTATTTTCGGGATTTGGTCAAGTCTCGCATTTAATATTATTATTTTGCTTTCAGGTTTACGGAATGTTGAACAAAGTTACTATAAAGTTGCGGATATGTTTGGGGCGACAAAACTTGAGCAATTTATCAAAATAACCTTGCCTCAAATGTTACCAATTATTACCTTCTTATCTATTGTCAATTTTATCAGTGCCTTTAAAGTCTACGCGCAAGTCTATGCCGTCTTTAATGGGAAAGCTGGGATTGCTGATAGTGCGACTACAGCCGTATTCTATATTTTCAATAAATTTTACGTTGAAAATCGCTATGGTCAGGGAATGGCGGCAGCCGTAATTTTATTCTTATTAATACTACTTTTCACTTTAATTCAAAACTATGTCTTAAAGCGAATTTCTAAATAGGTGAGACGATGAAAAAAGCATACTCAATTTTAGCATATACATTTATCATTGTAATGGCGTTTGTCACGTTATTCCCATTTGTCTACATGATTTTAGCCAGTTTAATGACATTTCAAGAAGCAACAAGTATTCCACCAACGTTGATTCCTGCTG